>DASVMA010000023.1:0-9998 GCA_036384595.1 Cellulomonas sp.
CCGACGGCGGTGGGTCGCGCGCGGGGGGATCGCGGACGACGTCCTCGAGATCGTCTTCTGGGCCGTGCCGTTCGGCATCGTCGGGGGCCGGATCTACCACGTGATCACGTCTCCCGACGCCTATTTCGGCGTCGGCGGGCACCCGTGGAAGGCCTTCGCCATCTGGGAGGGCGGCCTCGGCATCTGGGGTGCGATCGCCCTCGGCGGGGTCGGCGCGTGGATCGGGTGCCGCCGCCAGGGCGTGCGGATGCCGGCGTTCGCCGACGCGGTCGCGCCCGGGCTGCTCGTCGCCCAGGCGATCGGCCGGTTGGGCAACTGGTTCAACCAGGAGCTGTTCGGCGGCCCGACCACGCTGCCGTGGGGCCTCGAGATCGATGACGCGCACCTGCCTGCCGGGTACGCCTCGGGGACGCTCTTCCACCCGACGTTCCTGTACGAGCTGCTCTGGAATCTCGCGGCCGCCGGTGTCCTCATCTGGCTCGACCGGCGTTTCAAGCTCGGTCACGGGCAGGTCTTCGCCCTCTACGTCGTCCTCTACACGAGCGGGCGGCTGTGGATCGAGCTCCTGCGGATCGACCCCGCGCACACCATCGGGCCGTTCCGGCTCAACGTCTGGACCTCCATCGTCGTCGGCCTCGGAGCGCTGGTAGCGTTCGTCGTGGTCTCGCGTCGGCATCACGGTCGCGAGACGACGCTCCTGCGGGATCCACCGGCAGCGCAGGGCGACGAAGAGACGGCACCGGAAGCCACCCGCTGACCGCGGCCGTAGTGTGACCTACCACACAAGTTACGACGAGACTGCCCCGAAACCCGGGCGGGTATCGTCGCCACGCGTTCGGGCCGATGACGTCCCGCGTAACCCTTCTGTTCGTGTTGGGCCCCGCTAGCCGGGGATATCGTGAGGACGGTCCAGATGTCCGCGTCGCCCGTGATCCCCGGTGGACTGCGTGCCCCGTCCGCACTCGGTCTGTACGACCCTGCGACCGAGCGTGACGCGTGCGGCTTCGCCTTCGTCGCGACCCTGCGCGGGACGCCCGGTCGTGACATCGTCGACGCCGGCCTGACGGCCCTGCTCAACCTGGACCACCGCGGTGCTGTCGGCGCCGAGGAGGACAGCGGCGACGGTGCGGGCATCCTCACCCAGATCCCGGACGCGTTCCTGCGTGACGTCGTCGACGCGGACCTGCCCCCCGTGGGCCAGTACGCGATCGGCATGGCCTTCCTTCCGCTCGAGACGGACGCGATGTGCGCCGCGATGCGCGCGATCGAGGCGATCGCTGCCGAGGAGAAGCTCGACGTCCTCGCCTGGCGCGACGTCGCGGTCACCGTGGACCTCGTCGGGCCCACTGCGCGCTCGTCGATGCCGTCGTTCCGGCAGCTCGTGGTCGCTGACCCGTCGCGCGAGCTCGCGGGCGTCGACCTCGACCGCCGCACGTACCGGTTGCGCCGGCGCGTCGAGCGCGAGGTCGGCGTGTACTTCGCGTCGCTGTCGTCTCGCACGCTCGTCTACAAGGGCATGCTCACGACCGGCCAGCTCGAGCCGTTCTTCGCCGACCTGTCCGACCCGCGCTACGCGAGCGAGCTCGCGCTGGTGCACTCCCGGTTCTCGACGAACACGTTCCCGTCGTGGCCGCTCGCCCAGCCGTTCCGCCTCGTCGCGCACAACGGCGAGATCAACACCGTGCGCGGCAACCGCAACTGGATGTCGGCCCGCGAGGGGACGCTCGAGAGCGAGGCCCTGGGCGACCTGGCGCCGCTGCTCCCGATCTGCACCCCGGGAGGCAGCGACTCCGGCAGCTTCGACGAGGTCCTCGAGCTCCTGCACCTCGCGGGACGACCGCTGCCGCACGCCATCATGATGATGATCCCCGAGGCGTGGGAGAAGCATCAGCAGATGGACCCCGCCCGCCGGGCGTTCTACGAGTACCACTCGACGCTCATGGAGCCGTGGGACGGCCCCGCCGCGATGACCTTCACGGACGGCACGCTCATCGGCGCGGTCCAGGACCGCAACGGGCTGCGTCCCGGACGGTTCTGGGTCACCGAGGACGGCCTCGTCGTGCTCGCGAGCGAGGCGGGCGTGCTCGACCTGGACCCCGCGACGGTCGTGCGCAAGGGGCGGCTCGAGCCGGGCCGGATGTTCCTCGTGGACACCGGTCAGGGCCGGATCATCGAGGACGACGAGGTCAAGGCGCAGCTCGCTGCGCAGCGGCCGTACGCGCAGTGGGTCCGGGAGAACTCGATCTCGCTCGACCAGCTGCCGGAGCGCGAGCACGTGCGCCACTCCGCCGCGTCGGTGCGCCGTCGGCAGCGCGCGTTCGGCTACACCGAGGAAGAGCTCAAGATCATCCTGGGGCCCATCGCCACGAACGCGGCGGAGCCGCTCGGCGCGATGGGCTCGGACACCCCGGTCGCGGTGCTCTCGAGCCGGCCGCGGCTGCTCTTCGACTACTTCACCCAGATGTTCGCGCAGGTCACGAACCCGCCGCTCGACGCGATCCGCGAGGAGCTCGTCACGGCGCTCGCCGGCGCGATCGGCCCCGAGCCCAACCTGCTCGACGACACACCGCTGCACGCCCGCAAGCTCGTGCTGAACTTCCCGGTGCTCGACAACGACGAGCTCGCCAAGATAGTGCACATCGACCGTGACCCGCAGCTCGCGGGGGTGTTCCGCGCGATCACCGTCCGTGGCCTGTACAAGGTCGACGGTGGCGGCGCGGCGCTCGAGGCCCGCCTCGAGGAGATCTTCGCGCAGGTCGACACCGCGATCGCGGCCGGCGTGTCCTTCATCGTGCTCTCGGACCGGGACGGCGACGCCGACCTCGCGCCGATCCCGTCGCTCCTGCTGTCGAGCGCTGTGCACCACCACCTGCTGCGTCAGCGCACCCGCACGCGCGTCTCGCTCGTGGTCGAGGCGGGCGACGTGCGCGAGGTGCACCATGCCGCGCTGCTCATCGGCTACGGCGCGGCGGCGGTCAACCCGTACCTCGCGATGGAGAGCGTCGAGGACCTGGCGCGCAGCGGCTACCTGCCGGGCATCACGCCCGAGAAGGCCGTCGCGAACCTCATCAAGGCGCTCGGCAAGGGCGTCCTGAAGGTCATGTCGAAGATGGGCATCTCGACGATCGCGTCGTACCGCGGCGCCCAGGTCTTCGAGGCCATCGGGCTCTCGCACGCGCTCGTCGACCGGTACTTCGCGGGCACCACCAGCAGGCTCGACGGCATCGGGCTCGACGTCATCGCCGCCGAGGTCGCGGCGCGGCACGCCGACGCGTACCCCGCGAGCGGCAACCGGCAGCCGCACCAGCGGCTCGCCGTCGGTGGCGAGTACCAGTGGCGTCGCGACGGCGAGGACCACCTGTTCGACCCCGAGACAGTCTTCCGTCTGCAGCACGCGACGCGGACCCGGCAGTTCGACGTCTTCCGTCAGTACTCGAACCGCGTCAACGAGCAGTCGAAGCGCCTGATGACGATGCGCGGACTCCTGACGTTCAGGACGGGTGTGCGCCCCGCGGTCCCGATCGACGAGGTCCAGCCGGTCAGCGAGATCGTCAAGCGCTTCAGCACCGGAGCGATGTCCTACGGCTCGATCTCGGCCGAGGCCCACGAGACCCTTGCGATCGCGATGAACTCGATCGGTGCGAAGTCGAACACGGGCGAGGGCGGAGAGGACACCGAGCGCCTCCACGACCCCGCTCGTCGGAGCGCCATCAAGCAGGTCGCCTCGGGCCGGTTCGGTGTCACCTCGGAGTACCTGACCAACGCGGACGACCTCCAGATCAAGCTCGCGCAGGGTGCGAAGCCAGGCGAGGGCGGGCAGCTGCCGGGCCACAAGGTGTACCCGTGGATCGCGGCGACACGGCACTCGACGCCGGGCGTCGGCCTCATCTCGCCGCCGCCGCACCACGACATCTACTCGATCGAGGACCTCGCCCAGCTCATCCACGACCTGAAGAACGCCAACCCGGTGGCCCGCATCCACACGAAGCTGGTCAGCGAGTTCGGCGTCGGCACGATCGCTGCGGGTGTCGCGAAGGCGCACTCCGACGTCATCCTCATCTCGGGGCACGACGGCGGCACCGGCGCGAGCCCCCTCACGTCGCTCAAGCACGCCGGCACGCCGTGGGAGCTCGGCCTCGCCGAGACGCAGCAGACGCTCGTGCTGAACAACCTGCGGGACCGCGTCGTCGTGCAGGTCGACGGGCAGCTCAAGACCGGCCGTGACGTCGTGGTCGGGGCGCTGCTCGGTGCCGAGGAGTTCGGCTTCGCGACGGCGCCACTGGTCGTCTCGGGCTGCATCATGATGCGCGTCTGCCACCTGAACACGTGCCCGGTCGGGGTCGCGACCCAGGACCCCGAGCTGCGTGAGCGGTTCACGGGCAAGCCGGAGTTCGTCGTGACGTTCTTCGAGTACATCGCCCAGGAGGTGCGCGAGCTGCTCGCCGAGCTCGGCTTCCGGAGCATCGAGGAGGCCGTCGGCCACGTCGAGCTGCTCGACACGATCCCGGTCATCACCCACTGGAAGGCCCAGGGCCTGGACCTCGAGCCGGTGCTTGCCGTCCCGACCCCCGTCGAGGGCTCCTCGTTGCGGCACACCACGGGTCAGGACCACGGTCTCGACCGTGCGCTCGACCACCAGCTCATCGCGCTCGCGCAGCGGGCGCTCGACTCCCAGGAGCCGGTCCGCATCGCGCTGCCGGTCCGCAACGTCAACCGCACCGTCGGCACGCTGCTCGGGCACGAGGTCACGAAGCGCTACGGCGGCAAGGGCCTGCCCGACGGCACGATCGACGTCGAGGTCACGGGCTCCGGCGGGCAGTCGTTCGGGGCGTTCCTTCCGCGCGGCATCACGCTGCGACTCTTCGGCGACGTCAACGACTACGTCGCCAAGGGTCTGTCGGGTGGCCGGGTCGTCGTGCGCCCCGACCGCAACGCGGTCCTGACAGGCGAGCACAACGTCATCGCGGGCAACGTCATCGGCTACGGCGCCACGTCGGGCGAGGTCTTCCTCCGTGGGCTCGCGGGTGAGCGCTTCGGTGTCCGCAACTCGGGCGCGACGCTGGTCGTCGAGGGCGTGGGCGACCACGGCTGCGAGTACATGACGGGCGGCACGGTCCTCGTGCTCGGCCGGACGGGGCGGAACTTCGCCGCCGGCATGTCCGGCGGAGCGGCGTACGTGCTGGATCTCGAGCCTGCCCTGGTGAACACCGACGCGGTGCGCACGGGCGAACTGTCGCTCGACGCGCTCGACGACGACGACACCGAGATCGTCGAGAGCCTGCTGCGCCGTCACCTCGACGAGACGGCGTCCCCCGTCGCCGCGCAGCTCCTCGTCGACCTCGCCGAGACCCGTCGACGGTTCACGCGCGTCATCCCCGCCCAGTACGTGCGGGTGCGTCGCGCGCTGGCCGAGGCCGCCGCCGAGGGCCGCGACATCGGCGCGCCGGGAGTGTGGGACGAGATCTTGACGGTGGCCCATGGCTGATCCGACAGGCTTCCTCAAGGTCCGCCAGCGCGAGCTGCCGCCGTACCGGCCGGTGCCGGTGCGGATCCTCGACTGGCGAGAGGTCCGGGTGGACCCCGACCGCGCCGAGCTGCCGATGGTGGCTCGGCAGGCCGGGCGTTGCATGGACTGCGGCATCCCGTTCTGCCACAACGGGTGCCCGCTGGGCAACCTCATCCCGGAGTGGAACGACCTGGTGCGCACCGGGCACTGGGCGGACGCGAGCGAGCGCCTGCACGCGACGAACAACTTCCCGGAGTTCACGGGACGGATCTGCCCGGCGCCGTGCGAGTCGAGCTGCGTGCTCGGCATCAGCCAGCCGCCGGTGACGATCAAGAGCGTCGAGGTCACCATCGTCGACGAGGCGTTCGCGCGCGGCTTCGTCGTGCCGCAGGTGCCGCAGCGCCTCACGGGGCACACCGTGGCCGTCGTCGGCTCGGGCCCGGCGGGACTTGCGGCCGCTCAGCAGCTCACGCGCGCGGGCCACACGGTCGTCGTGTACGAGCGCGACGACTCGATCGGTGGCCTCCTGAGGTACGGCGTCCCGGACTTCAAGCTCGAGAAGCGGCACATCGACCGTCGGCTCGCTCAGATGGAGGCGGAGGGCACGCGGTTCCGCGCGGGCGTCGAGGTCGGCCGCGACATCACGTGGGAGCAGCTGCGCGCACGGTTCGACGCGGTCGTCCTCGCGACCGGCGCGACGGTCCCGCGCGAGCTCGCGCTGCCCGGCCGTGAGCTCGACGGCGTGCACGTCGCGATGGACTTCCTGCACCAGTCCAACGGCGTCGTCGCGGGCCATGAGGTGCCGGACCAGATCACGGCCACGGGCAAGCATGTCGTGGTCATCGGCGGTGGCGACACCGGTTCCGACTGCGTGGGTACGGCCCTGCGCCAACGAGCCGCCTCCGTGACAACGCTGGCGATCGGCAAGCAGCCCCCGACCCACCGGCCCGCGAGCCAGCCCTGGCCGACCGACCCGACCCTGTTCGAGGTGTCGAGCTCGCACGAGGAGGGCGGCGAACGCAGCTACCTCGCCTCGACGGTCGCGTTCGTCGGCGGCGACGGTGACGCGGCCGGCCGGGTGCGCGCGCTGCGTCTGGCGCGGACCGAGTACCTGCCCGACGGTCGTCGCGTGCCGACGACGGGTACCGAGCACGACATCCCCGCGGACCTCGTGCTCATCGCGATGGGGTTCACCGGGCCGGAGACCGCCGAGCTGAGCGCTCAGACCGGCGTCGAGCTCACCGACCGCGGGCTGGTCGCGCGAGCAGAGGACTTCGCGACCTCGGTGCCCGGCGTGTTCGTCGCGGGCGACGCCGGCCGCGGTCAGTCGCTCGTGGTCTGGGCGATCGCCGAGGGCCGCGCGGCCGCGGCGTCCGTCGACCTCTACCTCTCGGGCCGTACGGAGCTCCCCGCGCCGGTCAGCGCGACCACGGTGGCCCTCCGCCCCTAGCCCACCCCGGCCGACGACATCGTCGGCACCCACCGAGGGTTCGGACGTCCGGTCCGGCACCCCGATCACGACACGAAAGGCCCGGTCAGCACATGCGCGCAGCACGCGTCGATGCCGACGTCGCGGCTACCGGAGACCCGGCGGCGACATCCGTCCGGGACCAGCACCTGGAGGCAGAACGTGGCTGACCCGACCGGATTCCTGAAGGTTCGTGAGCGCGAGCTGCCACCGGACCGCCCCGTCGCGGTGCGCATCCTGGACTGGTCCGAGGTGCATGCGCACCGCCCGGGCAACCCGGACGACCTCGCGGCTGTGACCCGGCAGGCGGGGCGTTGCATGGACTGCGGCGTGCCGTTCTGCCACAACGGCTGCCCGTTGGGCAACCTCATCCCGGAGTGGAACGACCTGGTGCGCACCGGGCACTGGGCGGACGCGAGCGACCGCCTGCACGCGACGAACAACTTCCCGGAGTTCACCGGGCGGATCTGCCCGGCACCGTGCGAGTCGAGCTGCGTCCTCGGCATCAACCAGCCGCCGGTCACCATCAAGAACGTCGAGGTGACGATCGCCGAGGAGGCCTTCGACCGCGGGTTCGTCGTCCCGCTGATCCCTGACCGGCTGACGGGCCAGACGGTCGCCGTCGTCGGCTCGGGGCCGGCCGGCCTGGCCGCGGCCCAGCAGCTCACGCGCGCGGGGCACACGGTCGCGGTCTACGAGCGGGCCGACCGCATCGGCGGCCTGATGCGCTACGGGATCCCCGAGTTCAAGCTCGAGAAGCGCCACGTGGACCGCCGCATCGCCCAGATGGAGGCCGAGGGCACCGTGTTCCGGACTGGCGTCGAGGTCGGCGTCGACATCTCCGGGCGCGAGCTGCGCGACCGCTACGACGCCGTCCTGCTCGCGATCGGCTCGACCACTGCCCGCGACCTCGTCGCACCCGGCCGGGAGCTGGGTGGCATCCTCCAGGCGATGGAGTTCCTGCCGGACGCGAACCGCGTCGCCATGGGCGACGTCGTCGAGGGGCAGGTCACCGCGGCAGGCAAGGACGTCGTCATCATCGGCGGCGGCGACACGGGGGCAGACTGCCTCGGGACGTCCCTGCGGCAGGGTGCACGGTCGGTCGTCCAGCTGGAGATCATGCCGCACCCGCCGACGGCCCGTCCCGACGCCCAGCCGTGGCCGACGTACCCGATGCTGTACCGGGTCGCGAGCGCCCACGAGGAGGGTGGCGAGCGGCTGTACGCGGTCAGCACCCAGGAGTTCCTGGCCGACGACGAGGGCAACGTGCGTGCGCTGCAGCTCGTCGAGGTGGCGATGGTCGACGGCCGCTTCGAGCCGGTCCCCGGGACGGAGCACGAGATCCCGGCGCAGCTCGTCCTGCTCGCCCTCGGCTTCACCGGTCCCGAGCAGGGCCCGCTCCTCGAGCAGCTCGAGGTCGAGCTCGGCCCGCGTGGTGCGGTCGCGCGGGCCGACGACTTCGCGACCTCGGTGCCCGGCGTCTATGTCGCGGGCGACGCGGGCCGTGGCCAGTCGCTGGTCGTCTGGGCGATCGCCGAGGGCCGCGCGGCCGCTGCCGCTGTCGACACCTATCTCACCGGGGGCACCGAGCTGCCCGCCCCGGTGACCGCCACGACGATGTCGCTGCGCCCCTAGACCACCTGCCCGTAGCCCTCCGACCGAGCTCGTAACCTGCTCTCAGACCCCCGGGCCGGGACGTTCGATCCAGGACCCGCCCACGATGAAAGGCCTAGGCTTCACCCATGCGCAGAGCAAAGATCGTATGCACCATCGGTCCCGCGACCGAGTCCGTCGAGCAGATCCAGGCGCTCGTCGACGCCGGGATGGACGTCGCCCGGCTGAACCGCAGCCACGGCGACACAGAGGTCCACCAGCGCGTCTACGACAACGTCCGCGCCGCGTCGCAGGCATCGGGCCGCTCGGTCGCCGTCCTCGTCGACCTGCAGGGCCCGAAGATCCGCCTCGGCCGCTTCGTCGAGGGCAAGCACGACCTCGCCGTCGGCGACACCTTCACCATCACGACCGAGGACGTCCCCGGCACCAAGGAGCTCGTCTCCACGACCCACAAGGGTCTTCCGAACGACGCCCGCGTCGGCGACCCGATCCTCATCGACGACGGCCGCATCCTCGTGCGGGTCACCGCGGTCGAGGGTCCCCGCGTCGTCACGCGCGTCGAGGTCGGCGGCCCGGTATCGAACAACAAGGGCCTGAACCTGCCGGGTGTCGCTGTCTCGGTGCCCGCCATGAGCGACAAGGACGAGGCCGACCTCCGCTGGGCGGTCCGCGTCGGCGCCGACATCATCGCGCTGTCGTTCGTCCGCTCCGCGGCCGACTACGACGACGTCCGCCGCATCATGGAGGAAGAGGGCCGGATCCTCCCGGTCATCGCCAAGATCGAGAAGCCGCAGGCTGTCGAGAACCTCGCCGAGATCATCGCCGCGTTCGACGGCATCATGGTCGCGCGTGGCGACCTCGGCGTCGAGCTTCCGCTCGAGCAGGTCCCGGTCGTCCAGAAGCGCGCGGTCGAGCTGGCCCGCCGGAACGCCAAGCCGGTCATCGTCGCGACGCAGGTGCTCGAGTCGATGATCACGAACCCGCGCCCGACGCGGGCCGAGACGTCGGACTGCGCCAACGCCGTTCTCGACGGTGCGGACGCGGTCATGCTCTCGGGCGAGACGAGCGTCGGCGACTACCCGATCGAGTGCGTCCGGACGATGGCCCGGATCATCGAGGTGACCGAGGAGCTCGGACGTGAGCGGATGGCGCCGCTCGGCTCCACGCCGCACACGCGTGGCGGGGCGATCACCCGCGCCGCCGCCGAGATCGGCGAGACCCTCGGGGTCAAGTACCTCGTGACCTTCACGCAGTCCGGTGACTCCGCGCGGCGCATGTCCCGGCTGCGCTCGTCCATCCCGCTGCTGGCCTTCACACCGCTCACCGCGGTGCGCAGCGTGCTGTCCCTGTCGTGGGGCGTCCAGACGTACCAGACGCCCACGATCACCAGCACCGACGAGATGGTCAAGC
>DASVMA010000024.1:0-14884 GCA_036384595.1 Cellulomonas sp.
CGGCGTCAGCCAGATCTTCGCGGTGCACTGCGACCCGAAGGTCGACGTCGGCCAGGTCGGCACCCGCATCGGCCCCATCACGTCGGCGTCCGACGAGGTCGCCGTGACGCTCAGCGGTTCGGGCGGGCACACGTCGCGTCCTCACCTGACCGGCGACGTCGTCTTCGCGCTCGGACAGGTCGTCACGCAGGTCCCGGCGATCCTCGGGCGCCGGCTCGACCCGCGCTCCGGGGTCAACCTGACGTGGGGCGAGATCCACGCGGGGACGGCCCACAATGCGATCCCTGCCCGGGGAACGGTGCGCGGCACGCTGCGGTGCCTCGACGTCCGGGCGTGGGAGAAGGCGTCCGAGGTCTTCCACGACGCCGTCCGCCAGGTCGTCGAGCCGTACGACGTCGAGGCCGAGGTGACCCACCAGCGCGGTGTTCCGCCCGTCGAGAACGACGAGCGCGCGACCGCCCTGCTCGAGGCCGCGGCCCGCGACGTCCTGGGGGAGGACTCGGTGCTGCTGACCGAGCAGTCCCTCGGCGGGGAGGACTTCGCGTGGTACCTCACCAAGGTCCCCGGGTCCATGGCCCGGCTCGGCACGCGCCGGCCCGGAGGACGCTCGTACGACATCCACCAGGGCGACCTGCGGATCGACGAGCGGGCGATCGACGCGGCCGTCCTGCTCCTCGCGCGCGTCGCGATGGTTGCCGGACGGGCCTGACCTGCACGATCGTCCCGAAGGCCGGGACGCCGCGTCCCATCTCGTGACCGATTGTTCCAAGTGGATAACGGAAAGCCTCGGCTACCGCACGGTAACCGTCCCGTAACGCCCGGATCACTACAGTGCGGGGCATGGACGCCGGACGGCTCCGTCCGTGCCCGGTGCAGCGTTGCTCCGGGTGCGGACGGCTCGAACGTCGCGGTGAATGACGACAACGGGGAGTTTCGCGTGAAGAAGATCATCCGAGTGGTAGCGCTCGGCGCAGCCACCGCCCTTGTGCTGACCGCGTGTGCCAGTGCGCCGAAGGCCACGACGACGACGCCCCCGACCGCGGGCGCGACGACCGCAGCCACTGTCAGCTACAAGGCCTGCATGGTCTCGGACGCCGGCGGGTTCGAGGACAAGTCCTTCAACCAGTCCGGCGCAGAGGGCCTTGACAAGGCCAAGACCGACCTCGGCATCACGGAGGTCAAGGTCGAGTCCACCGCGGACACCGACTTCACGCCGAACGTCGACAACCTCGTGTCGCAGGACTGCAACCTGATCATCGGCGTCGGCTTCAACCTCGCAGGCGCGATCCAGACGGCAGCCAACGCGAACCCGAAGATCAACTTCGCGCTCGTCGACAGCGCCTTCTCCGACGCGAACTTCAAGCCGGTCAAGCTGGTGAACGGCAAGCCGCTGCTCTTCAACACGCAGGAGGCCGCATTCCTCGCCGGCTACGTCGCCGCGGGCACCTCCAAGACCGGCAAGGTCGCGACGTTCGGCGGCATGCAGCTCCCGTCCGTCTCGATCTTCATGGACGGCTTCGCCGACGGTGTCGCGAAGTACAACACCGACAGCGGCAAGTCCGTCCAGGTCCTCGGCTGGGACAAGGCCGCGCAGACCGGTTCCTTCACCGGTGACTTCGACAACCAGGCCAACGGGCAGAACCTCGCCAAGGGCTTCATCGACCAGGGCGCGGACGTCATCATGCCCGTCGCCGGTCCGGTCGGCCTCGGTGCCGCAGCTGCTGCCAAGGCGGCCGGCAACGTCATGATCATCGGCGTCGACGCCGACTGGTACAACACCGCGCCCGAGTACAAGTCGATCATCCTGACCTCGGTCATCAAGGAGATCGGCCAGTCGGTCTACGACACCGTCAAGCAGGGTGTCGACGGCAAGTACACGTCGGAGCCGTACGTCGGCACGCTGGCGAACAAGGGCATCGACATCGCCCCGTTCCACGACCTCGACTCGCAGGTCCCCGCGGACGTGAAGACCAAGGTCACCGCACTCAAGGCAGCCATCATCGACGGCAGCCTCAAGGTCTCCTCGGTCAGCGCCAACTGACGCTCAGGACGTGCACTGAGTACGTGAGCACTACCGCATGAACCGATGGCCCGGGCAGGTCACCTGCTCGGGCCATCGGCGTGTGTGCCCGCATCTCGCAGCGGTGTCGCGCGCGCCACTAGGGTGCAAGAACCACCATGACGAAGGAGCCATGTCACGTGAAGCTGGAACTGCGGGGGATCACCAAACGCTTCGGCAGCCTCGTGGCCAACGACCACATCGATCTTGTGGTCGCCCCTGGCGAGATCCATGCGCTCCTCGGTGAGAACGGCGCCGGCAAGAGCACCTTGATGAACGTGCTCTACGGCCTGTACGACCCGGACGACGGCCAGGTCCTCATCGACGACGTGCCGGTCCGGTTCGCGGGTCCGGGCGATGCGATGGCCGCGGGCATCGGCATGGTCCACCAGCACTTCATGCTCATCCCTGTCTTCACGGTCGCGGAGAACGTCGTCCTCGGGCACGAGCCGGTGCGCGGTGCCGGCGGCGTCATCGACCTGGCCGGTGCGCGCAAGCTGGTTCGCGAGATCTCCGACCGGTTCGGGTTCGACGTGGACCCCGACGCGTTGGTCGAGAACCTCACGGTCGGCGCCCAGCAGCGGGTCGAGATCATCAAGGCGCTGTCACGCAACGCGAACGTCCTGATCCTCGACGAGCCGACCGCGGTGCTGACCCCGCAGGAGACCGACGAGCTCATCGGCATCATGCGCCAGCTCAAGGCGGCAGGAACGTCGATCGTCTTCATCACGCACAAGCTGCGTGAGGTGCGCGCCGTCGCCGACGTCATCACCGTCATCCGGCGCGGCAAGGTCGTCGGGAGCGCACCGCCGACGGCGCCCGAGACCGAGCTGGCCTCGCTCATGGTGGGCCGCGCGGTCGACCTCGGTGTCGCGAAGGCAACCGCCGTGCCGGGCGAGGTCGCCTTGAAGGTCACGGGCCTGTCGGTGATCGACCATGCGGGGGTGCTCCAGCTCGACGACGTCTCGTTCGACGTCGCGCGCGGCGAGATCCTCGCGGTCGCGGGCGTCCAGGGCAACGGCCAGACCGAGCTCGCCGAGGCGATCCTCGGGCTGCAGAAGCCGGTCGCAGGGTCGATCCTCCTCGACGGCGACGAGCTGGTCGGCGCCGGGGTCCGGGACACCCTGCACGCCGGTGTGGGCTTCGTCCCCGAGGACCGCTCGACCGACGGCATCATCGAGTCGTTCTCCGTCGCGGAGAACCTCATCCTCGACCTGCACGATCAGCCCCCGTTCGCGACGGGGATCTCGCTCGACCCCTCCAAGGTCGCCACGAACGCCACGAAGCGGGTCGACGAGTTCGACGTGCGGCTGACCTCGGTCCAGGACCCCATCAAGACGTTGTCGGGCGGCAACCAGCAGAAGGTGGTGCTCGCGCGCGAGATGTCGCGGCCGCTCCGACTGCTGATCGCCTCCCAGCCCACGCGCGGGCTGGACGTCGGCTCGATCGAGTTCGTCCACAAGCGGATCATCGCCGAGCGCGACAACGGGACACCCGTCCTCATCATCTCGACGGAGCTCGACGAGGTCCTCGCCCTGGGCGACCGCATCCTGGTCCTCTACCGCGGTCGCATCGTCGGCATCGTCGGCCCGGGAACCCATCGCGACGTGCTCGGACTCATGCTGGCGGGCGTCCCGCTCGACGAGGCCGAGGCCCACGCAGCCGAACACCACACGGTCCTCGGCGAAGCCGACCTCCGTGCCGCCGAGGAGGAGAACTCGTGAGCCACTCCGCAGCCGCGCCGGCATCGACGCCCGCGCCGGACCCCACCCCCGAGGTGGCCGCGCCGGAGCCCTCGCGCAGCGAGACGATCCTGCGCGAGATGCTCGAGAGCAGCTGGCTGGTCACGACGCTCGCGATCGTCCTCGCCCTCGTGATCTCCGGCGTCCTCATCGCCGCCGCCGACGAGGCGGTGCAGACGAGCGCCACCTACTTGTTCGCACGGCCGGGCGACTTCCTGTCCGCGGCGTGGCACGCGGTCTCGAACGCCTACGTCGCCCTGTTCCAGGGGTCCATCGTCGACACCAGCGCCCCGACGTTCGTGCGGGCGATCCGGCCGATCACCGAGACGATGACCGTCTCCGTCCCGCTCGTCCTCGCGGGCCTCGGGCTCGGCATCGGCTTCCGGGCCGGCATGTTCAACATCGGTGCGCAGGGCCAGATCATCCTGGGCGGGATCTTCGGCGGCTACATCGGCTTCACGTTCAACCTGCCCGTCGGGCTGCACCTCCTGGTGGCTGCGCTCGGTGCGGCGCTCGGCGGCGGGCTGTGGGCCGGCATCGCGGGCTTCCTGAAGGCTCGCACGGGTGCCAACGAGGTGATCGTCACGATCATGCTCAACAACATCGCGATCTACCTCGTCGGCTATCTGCTCACGACGTCGGCGTTCCAGCGGCCAGGCAGCAACAACCCGATCTCACCGCCGCTCAAGTCCTCGGCGTTGTACCCGCTGCTGCTCGGCGGCCAGTTCCGGTTGCACGCCGGGTTCTTCGTGGCGATCGCGGCCGCGGTGGGCGTGTGGTGGCTCATGGACCGCTCGACCATCGGGTTCCGGTTCCGGGCGGTCGGCGCGAACTCGAAGGCCGCACGGACCGCAGGCATCTCGGTGAACGCGAACTACATCTGGGTCATGGTCGTCGCGGGCGCGCTCGCGGGCCTGGCCGGTTCGGCCCAGGTGCTCGGGACGGAGAAGGTCCTGACCGCCGGTGTCGCCGCGAGCTTCGGGTTCGACGCGATCACCGTCGCGCTCCTGGGCCGGTCGAAGCCGCTCGGGACGTTCCTTGCCGGGCTCCTGTTCGGCGCGCTGCGGGCGGGCGGCTTCGCGATGCAGGCCCGGACCGGCACACCGATCGACATCGTGCTCGTGGTGCAGTCCCTGATCGTGCTGTTCATCGCGGCGCCGCCGCTCGTCAGATCCGTGTTCCGGCTCTCGACCCCGGGGTTGTCCCGTCGAGCCAGCCGTACCGTCAAGGAGGTCGTCGCGTGAGCACCGTGACCGCACCGCCGCGGCCGACCGCGGCCGCACCCGGCCCGTCGTCCCGCGCCCAGGCGCTCCAGCCGATCAAGTGGCGCACGCCCGTCGTGTACGGAGCGATCGCCGTCCTGTCGCTCGTGGTGTTCGGCCTTCTGCCTGCCAGCGGGAAGACGACCACGTTCACGTTCGCGACGGGCACGGACTTCTTCGCGATCGACCCCGTGCAGGTGCACTCGAAGACCACGGCGATCACCCTGACCCTGCTCGCCCTCGCCTGCGCGGCTGTGTCGTTCGTGGCGACCCGGAGCCGGCGCCGCCTCGGGCCTTGGCTGCCGATCGTCTTCGGCCTGGCCGAGGTGTTCGCGTTCCTGACCTGGGCGGTCGCCGACAAGGTGCACCCGCTCCCGGTCACGGGGCTCCTCGCCGGCTCACTGTTCCTCGCCACACCGCTCGTCTTCGGGTCGCTCTCCGGTCTGCTGTGCGAGCACTCGGGCATCATCAACATCGCGATCGAGGGTCAGCTGCTGGCGGGGGCGTTCATGGCCGCCGTCGTGGCGACCCTCACCCAGAACGCGTACCTCGGCCTCGTCGCCGCCCCGATCGCGGGGATCCTCGTCGGCCTGCTGCTCGTGCTGTTCGCGATCAGCTACCGCGTCGACCAGATCATCGTCGGAGTCGTGCTCAACGTGCTCGTCGTCGGCGTCACGAGCTACCTGTTCTCGACGGTGCTCAAGGTGAACGCCGCGACGTGGAACTCCCCGCCGCGGCTGCCGATCCTGTCCGTCCCGGGACTCTCGAAGATCCCGATCATCGGCCCGGTGCTGTTCCAGCAGACCGCCCTGGTGTATGTCATGTACGTCGTGGTCGCCGTGCTGCAGCTCATGCTCTTCCGGAGCCGGTGGGGCCTGCGGATGCGGGCGGTCGGCGAGCACCCGCTGGCGGCGGACACGGTCGGCATCAAGGTCAACCGCACCCGGGTCCGGAACACGCTGCTCGGCGGGGCTGTCGCCGGCCTCGGCGGGGCGTTCTTCACGGTCGCCGCCGGGCTGGCGTTCGGCAAGGAGATGACGGGTGGCAAGGGCTTCATCGCCCTGGCTGCCATGATCCTCGGCCGGTGGAGCCCCAAGGGTGCTCTCGCGGCCGCCCTGCTCTTTGGCTTCGCCGACAACCTGCAGGTCGTGCTGGGCATCATCGGCACCCCGATCCCCAGCCAGATCATGCTGATGACGCCGTACGCCGTGACGATCTTCGCTGTCGCCGGCCTGGTCGGACGCGTCCGCGCACCGGCCGCCGAGGGCATCCCCTACGTGAAGTGAGGCCGATCGTGACTGCCGTGGAGATCGACTGGGAGGCCCTGCGGGCCGCCGCGCGCGACGTGATGTCGCGCGCGTACGCCCCGTACTCGCAGTTCCCGGTGGGCGCCGCGGCGCTCGTGGACGACGGGCGCATCGTCGTCGGCTGCAACGTCGAGAACGCGTCGTACGGCCTGACCCTCTGCGCCGAGTGCGCGGTCGTGTCGGCGCTGCACGTCAGCGGGGGCGGGCGGCTCGTCGCCTTCGCGTGCGTCGACGCCCATGGCAACGCGCTCATGCCGTGCGGACGCTGCCGACAGCTCCTGTGGGAGCACGGTGGACCCGGCCTGCTCGTCGAGACCGTGAGCGGGATCAAGCCGATGACCGAGGTGCTGCCTGATGCGTTCGGGCCGGACGACCTGGTGGAACGAGGGAACTCATGAGCGAGCAGTTCGACGCGGTCGACGTGATCCGCACCAAGCGTGACGGCGGTCGCCTCTCGGACGGCCAGATCGACTGGGTCCTCGACGCGTACACGCGCGGGGTCGTCGCCGAGGAGCAGATGTCCGCGCTCGCGATGGCCATCCTGCTCAACGGGATGGACCGGGCCGAGATCGCGCGCTGGACCGCGGCCATGATCGCGAGCGGCGAGCGCCTGGACTTCTCCGGGCTGTCGCGCCCGACCGCCGACAAGCACTCCACGGGCGGGGTCGGCGACAAGATCACGCTGCCGCTCGCGCCGCTCGTCGCGGTCTTCGGGGTCGCCGTGCCGCAGCTGTCGGGCCGCGGCCTCGGGCACACGGGCGGGACGCTCGACAAGCTCGAGTCGATCCCGGGCTGGCGTGCCGCGCTCACGAACGACGAGATGATGCGGCAGCTCGAGGACGTCGGAGCCGTCATCTGCCAGGCGGGGTCCGGGCTCGCACCTGCCGACCGCAAGCTGTACGCGCTCCGTGACGTCACGGGCACGGTCGAGGCGATCCCCCTGATCGCGAGCTCGATCATGAGCAAGAAGATCGCCGAGGGCACGGGCTCGCTCGTGCTCGACGTGAAGGTCGGCTCGGGTGCGTTCATGAAGGACGCGACGCGGGCCCGCGAGCTCGCGCGGACGATGGTCGAGCTCGGGACCGACGCGGGGGTCCTGACGGTCGCGCTGCTCACCGACATGTCGACTCCGCTCGGGCTCACGGCCGGCAACGCGCTCGAGGTGCGCGAGTCGGTCGAGGTGCTCGCCGGGGGTGGACCGTCCGACGTCGTCGAGCTGACCCTTGCGCTGGCCCGCGAGATGCTCTCGGCGGCCGGCCGGCCCGATGCCGACCCGGCAGCGGCGCTGACCGACGGTCGGGCGATGGACGTCTGGCGCCGGATGATCGCGGCGCAGGGCGGGGACCCGGACGCGACCCTTCCGGTCGCGCGCGAGAGCGAGCAGGTCCTCGCCGAGGCCGACGGCGTCCTCGACTCGCTCGACGCGCTGGCCGTCGGGGTCGCCGCGTGGCGGCTCGGTGCGGGCCGGGCACGCAAGGAGGACCCGGTGCAGGCCGGTGCGGGCGTCGAGCTGCACGCGAAGCCGGGCGACCGGGTGCGCGCGGGTCAGCCGCTCCTTACGCTGCACACCGACACGCCCGAGCGGTTCGCGCGTGCCCGGGAGGCGCTCGAGGGGGCGATCGCGATCAGCACCGCCGGCTCGGCTGTCGCGGCGCCGCGCGCGCTCGTGCTGGACCGCATCGCGGCGTCGTAGCAGGCGCGCGCAGGCAGGTGCGTCGTCGTCGGGGCAGCGAGTGCCGCGGCGACGGCGGCCACCACCTTCTCGGCTGTGCGGCAGACTGGCCCGATGCCCTCCTTCGGTCATCTCCAGCTGACGTCGGTGCTCCGAGGGGTGCGGGGTCCGACGCTGCCTGCCGAAGCGGTCGACCTGCTCGCGCCGGTCCACCCTGCGGGCATCACCGACCTGCGTGCCGCTGACCTGCGCGCGCGAGCACTCTCTGCCGGCGCGCCGGAGCAGGCGGCAGATGCCCTCGTCGATGCGGTGGGAGAGCTCGACGCGCGCGAACGTGCCCAGGTCACGGATCCCCTGCGCCCGGCACCCGGCACCGACGTGCTGCGGCTCGGGACGGCGGCCGCCCGGCAGACCGACGGCACGACGTGCGGCTCATCCGTGCTCGCGATGCTCGCGGCGGCGGGCGACCCCACGCTCGCGTACTGGCTCGTCACTGGACGCACCCTTGCCGGGTACCGACCGCCCGAGCTCGACGGCGCCGGCGACGCCGCAGGCCCGGCCGTGCGCTTCGGTGACCTTCAGGAGGCACTCAAGGGGCGCACCAACGCGCGTGCAGTGCTGGGCCTGCTCCGGTGGCCCCGGGCGCTCGGCACACCGCCGTGGGGGGCGGCGCGGGTCGCGCGCTTCCCGGGTGTCACCTACCGGTCGGTCCTCGTCGACGACACGCGGACCGGGGAGGTCGCGGTCGTCCTCGCACGCGCTGGACGGGCGCTCGACCGGGGGGTCCCTGTCCCGCTCTATGCGGGCGGCGACCTGGCCATGGGCCCGGCCGCGGCGATCCCGCGGCACGTCGTGCTGCTCACGGGCCGCACGGCCGACGGCTTCACCGTGTACGAGCCGTCGAGCGGCCGCCTGCTGCCGCTGGCGACCGACCAGGTCACCTCCCCGGGCGGTCCCGTCCCCGCGCTCGGTGGCTGGTCGCACGTGTGCTGGGCGCTGCTTCCGGTCCGCCCGGCACCGACGCGGGGTGGCGGTGAGCGGGTCGCCGGGCCACGATGGATGGACGCGGTGCCGGGTGCTCGATCGACGCGGGAGGGCTCATGACCACACTTCCAGAGGGCCCCGACGAGCTCGACGAGACGAGGCTGCCGGACGCACCGGACGAGCCCGAGGAGTACGAGCCGTCGGACGTGCGGCCCGACGAGCGCGACGACGCCAACGAGGCCGACGTGGTCGAGCAAGTCCTCGACATCCCGGACGACGAAGCGGACGACTACCGCTGACCGTGCCCGCTACGGTGGCTCCATGATGTCTGCGCCAGGACAGTTCGCCGGCTTTCCCAAGGTGCTGCTGCACGATCACCTCGACGGCGGGCTGAGACCCGCCACGATCCTCGAGCTTGCCGCCGAGATCGGCCTCGAGCTCCCCGCGGACGAGCCGGCGGCCCTCGCCGACTGGTTCGTCACGGCCGCGAGCGCCGGGTCGCTCGAGCAGTACATCGAGACGTTCTCGCACACCGTCGCCGTCATGCAGACGGTGGGGAACCTGCATCGAGTTGCTCGCGAGGCAGCGATCGACCTTGCCGAGGACGGCGTCGTGTACGCCGAGCAGCGCTACGCGCCCGAGCAGCACCAGCAGCGTGGGCTCTCTCTCCAGCAGGTCGTCGACGCCGTCCAGGAAGGGTTCGAGGAGGGCGTCGCCGAGGCCGAGCTGCGCGGGCACCCGATCCGCATCGGCACGATCATCACGGCGATGCGGCATGCGGACCGCGCCGACGAGGTCGCAGCGCTCGCCATCGCCAACCGGGACAACGGCGTGGTCGGGTTCGACATCGCTGGCCCCGAGTCGGGGTTCCTGCCGTCCCGCCATGCCTCGGCGTTCCGCATGCTCCGCGACGCGAGCTTCCCGACGACGGTCCACGCGGGCGAGGCCGGGGGCCTCGAGTCCATCGCTGAGGCGGTGCACGTCGCGGGCGCGCAGCGGCTCGGGCACGGCGTACGGATCATGGACGACGTCCACCTGCTCGACGCGGGCACGCCGGGCGTCCAGGCCCGGGGCCGGTTCGGGGTGCTCGCCCACTGGGTCCGGGACCGGCGGATCCCGCTCGAGCTGTGCCCGTCGTCGAACGTCCAGACCGGGGCGGCTCCGTCGATCGCCCGGCACCCCGCGACACTGCTCAAGAGCCTCGGCTTCGCAGTGACGATCAACACGGACAACCGGCTGCAGTCGGGGACGTCACTCACGCGCGAGCTGACGCTGCTCGCCGAGCAGGCCGGCTGGTCCGTCGCCGACGTCTGCGACGTCACGGTCACGGCCGCGCAGCACGCATTCCTCCACCATGACGAGCGCGAGGAACTCATCGACCGGGTCATTCTCCCGGCATTCGCAACGGACACCATCGGAAGGCACCGCGCATGAGCAACCCGCTCGACTCGCCCGCACTCGCCCAGTTCGTCGACCACACGCTCCTCAAGCCCGAGGCCACGGCGGACGACGTCCGCGCGCTCGTCGCGGAGGGCGTCCGACTCGGCGTGTACGCGGTCTGCGTCTCGCCGTCCTTCCTGCCGATCGACGCCCAGGGGCTCAAGGTCGCCACGGTCGTCGGGTTCCCGTCCGGGAAGCACCGCAGCACCATCAAGGCCGCCGAGGCCGCCCGCGCTGTCGCGGACGGCGCCGACGAGGTGGACATGGTCATCGACATCGGAGCCGCCAAGGCGAGGGACTTCGAGTCGATCCGCGAGGACATCGCCATGGTCCGCGCGGCTGCTCCCGCGCCCACGGTGCTCAAGGTCATCATCGAGTCGGCGGCGCTGACCGACCACGAGATCGTCGAGACGAGCCGGGCGGCCGAGGCCGCGGGTGCGGACTTCGTCAAGACGTCGACGGGCTTCCACCCGGCGGGTGGCGCGACGGTCCGCGCGGTCGAGATCATCTCGGCGACGGTCGGCGGCCGTCTCGGCATCAAGGCGTCGGGCGGCATCCGCACGACGGTCGACGCCCTCGCGATGGTCCAGGCCGGTGCGACCCGGCTCGGGCTGTCGGGGACGGCGGCGATCCTCGAGGGCTTCGCCGCGGGTGCCCGTCCCGGGAACGGCTGACCGTCAGCGGGTGGAGCGTGCGGGTCCCGGTGGGCGGTCGTCGACCGCCCACCGGGTGACCGCGACCGCCGGCTCCGTCAGAGCCCCAGCGCCGTCACCATGTCGGCGCGCACGGCGTCGAGGCGCGTGTGCGCCGTCGTGCGGGCCGCGGTGATCTCGGCGTCGGTCGCGTCCGCCGTCACCGGGACGATGACCTCGAGGTAGCTCTTGACCTTGGGTTCCGTGCCGCTCGGGCGCACGATCACCCGGGTGCCGTCCTCGGCGAGCAGGCGGACGCCCTCCGTCGGCGGCAGACCGTCGCGCTCCGCCTCGGTGCCGGACTCGAGGTCGACGACCTCGACCACGCGCGAGCCGCCGAGGCTCGCGGGAGGCGCCGCGCGCAGCCGGCCCATCGCCGCGACGATGCCGGCCGGGTCCTCGAAGCGACCGGCGAGCTGGGAGCTCAGGTACAGGTTGTGCGCCCGGGCCAGGTCGTCGAGCGCGTCGAGGAGGGTGCGGCCCGCCGCCTTCAGGTCGGCCGCGAGTCCCGCGACGAGCAGCGCCGCGGAGATGCCGTCCTTGTCACGGACGTGCGCGGGATCCACGCAGTAGCCGATGGCCTCCTCGTAGCCGTACACGAGCCCCTCGACGCGGGAGATCCACTTGAACCCTGTGAGGGTCTGGACGTGCCGAAGGCCCGCCGACGCGGCGATCTGCGCGAGCTGGCGCGACGAGACGATCGAGCTCGCCAGTGCCATCCCGGCGACGGGACCAGCTGAACGCAGGGCCCGGTCCGCCGCCAGCCGGCCGAGCAGCGCACCGACCTCGTCGCCGTGCAGCATGCGCCACCCCTCGGCGGCAGCCGTGTCGGGGCCGCGGTACGAGCGGGCGCGGGGGTCGCGGACTGCGACGCCGCAGCGGTCGGCGTCGGGGTCCAGCGCGATCACGACGTCGGCGCCCAGGTCGCCCGCGAGCGCGGTCGCGAGGTCGATCGCGCCGGCCTCCTCGGGGTTCGGGAACGGGATCGACGGGAAGTCGCCGTCGGGCTCGGCCTGCTCGGGCACGATGTGCACGTCGGTGAACCCGGCCGTGGCCAGGACGCGCTGGCCCGTGATGCCGCCCACGCCGTGCATCGGGGTGAGCACGATGCGTACCCGGCCCGCACGTGCGCGCGCCTCGTCCGACGGGTCGGCGAGGGCCGTGACGGAGGCGACGTAGGCGTCAAGCACCTCCGGGCCCAGCACGGTCCAGCCGGACTGGGCGCGGGGGACCGCGGCGACGGACGGGACCCGGGCGATCTCCGCGGCGATCGCGGCGTCGGCCGGTGGGACGATCTGCGAGCCCTGACCGGAGTCCGTCACGACTCGGCCACCGAGGTACACCTTGTAGCCGTTGTCCTGGGGAGGGTTGTGGCTCGCGGTGACCATCACGCCCGCATCCGCGTCGAGGTGGCGGACGGCGAAGGCGAGGACCGGCGTGGGCAGCGCGGACGGCAGGAGCAGCACCTCGACGCCGACGGCCGTGAGCACCGCCGCGGTGTCGAGCGCGAAGTCGGACGAGCGGTGGCGGGCGTCGTAGCCGACGACGACGCGCGGGGCCGGGCTCAGCCCGTCGAGCTCGCCGCGCAGGTAGTCCGCGAGCCCCGACGCGGCACGGATGACCACGGCGCGGTTCATGCGGTGCGGTCCGCCGCCGAGCTCACCGCGCAGCCCTGCGGTGCCGAACTGCAGCAGGCCCGAGAACCGGTCCGCAAGGTCGGCACGGGCCCCGCTCACCTCGTGGACCAGCGCCTCCTCACGCGGGGTGCGCGCCGAGCCGTCGCGGTGCGCACCGACGTCGGTCACGGGCTGGCTCGCCGATGCGAGCAGCGCGCTCAGCTCGGCGCTCGTCTGGGCGTCCGGGTCGTCCTCGATCCACGCGGCGACGCGCTGGGCGAGCTGTTCCCACGGTTCCGGCTGCACGATCGACATGCCCACAACCTACCGACCCAGGCCGGTCCGGGCAGCACCGGGCTGCACAGGCGTGCACAGGGGTGATCGCCGGGCGGGAGCGGGGCGAGCGCCGGGCGAGCGACCGGCAGGTGCGCCCTTCGCCTCAGAGCGCCTGGACGATCTTGGCGAGCAGGGCGCTGATCCGGGGACCGGCCTCTCGTCCGGCCTCGATGACCTCGCCGTGGGAGAGCGGCTCGCCCGTGATGCCGGCCGCCAGGTTCGTCACGAGCGAGAGCCCCAGCACCTCGAGCCCCGCGTGCCGGGCGGCGATCGCCTCGAGCGTTGTCGACATCCCCACGAGGTCGCCGCCCAGCCGACCGGCCATCCGCACCTCGGCCGGGGTCTCGTAGTGCGGCCCGCGGAACTGCACGTACACGCCCTCGTCGAGGCTCGGGTCGACCGTGCGAGCGAGGTCCCGCAGGCGCGGGGAGTACAGGTCGGTGAGGTCGACGAACGTCGCGCCCTCGAGCGGCGACGTGGCCGTGAGGTTGATGTGGTCGCGGATGAGCACGGGCGTCCCCGGGCCCCACGCGGCGTTCAGGCCGCCGCACCCGTTCGTCAGGACGATCGTGCGCGCTCCCGCGGCAGCGGCGGTCCGGACGCCGTGCACGACCGGCCGCACGCCCTTGCCCTCGTACAGGTGGGTCCGCGACCCCAGGACCAGCGCGTGGCGCGCGGGTGCGTCCGGCGCGGCGTCGGGGGTCGTGATGCGGATCGAGCGGATCGTCCCGACGTGGCCGACGACGGCGGGGGCGATGAACCCCGGCACGTCGTGGCTGGGGATCTCTGCGATCGTCTCGCCCAGCAGGTCAGCGGCCCCACCCCAGCCCGACCCCAGCACGAGCGCGATGTCGTGCTGCGCGACGCCCGTCACCTCCGCGAGGTACTCCGCGGCGCGGCGCGCCACGTCGAAGGGATCGGTCGTGGGGTCGTCGAGGTCGGGCATGGCGGTCAGGCTATCGGCCCGGAACGACCTGGCGCACGCGTCGTGACGGCCCAGGACGGCCGGGTCGGCCCGCGCCGGGCAGAATGGCGACGTGGGCACACCCGATCAGGACCTTCAGTCGAGCCGCGTCGTCATCCTGGGGGGCGGACCCGGCGGGTACGAGTCCGCGCTCGTCGCGCGCCGGCTCGGTGCGGACGTCACCGTGGTCGAGCGGCTCGGGCTGGGCGGGTCGGCCGTCCTCACCGACGTGGTGCCCTCCAAGACGCTCATCGCGACCGCCGAGTGGATGACGATCGCCGACCGCGCCCCCGACCTGGGCATCCACCTCGACGCCCCCGCCGTGGCGCACCCCCGCATCGACCGGACCCGTGCGATCAGGGAGTCGGAGCAGCATCGGGTCGACCTGGGCGAGGTCAACGTCCGGGTCAAGGCGCTCGCGGCCGCGCAGTCGGCGGACGTGCACGCGCGGCTCGAGCGCGAGGGCATCCGGATGGTGATCGGCGCGGGCCGCCTCGAGGGACCCCGGCGGGTCGTGGCGACGCAGCCGGACGGGAGCGAGCATGCGTTCGACGCCGACGTCGTGCTCGTCTCGACCGGCGCCGTCCCGCGCGTCCTGCCAGGCGGTGAGCCCGACGGCGAGCGGATCCTGACCTGGACGCAGCTGTACGAGCTGACGAGCCTGCCCGAGCGGCTCATCGTCGTGGGGTCCGGCGTCACGGGTGCGGAGTTCGCCGGGGCGTACCTCGCGCTCGGCTCCGAGGTCGTGCTCGTCTCCAGCCGGGACCGGGTCCTGCCGGGTGAGGACGCCGACGCCGCCGACGTCATCGA
>DASVMA010000025.1:0-5569 GCA_036384595.1 Cellulomonas sp.
CCGTCCGCCGTCGAGACGACCGACGCGGTGAGCGCCGCGGGGTCGGGTGGCGGACCCCAGCGGTACACGACGAGGCTGCGGACCTGCGCGCCTGCGGCCTCGAACGCCTCGTCCAGACCGTCCGCGCCGGCGCCGTGGTGCTGGACGGCGACCGTGAGACCGCGCACCCCCTCGTCGAGCAGGACCTGCGCGATCTCGGCATTGGTCTCGGACTCCGCGACCCAGTCGGCCTGGAGGCCCGCCGCCTGGATCGCGCCGCGCGCCTTGGGGCCGCGCGCGACGATGCGTGCCCCGGCGAGCGCGGCGGTCAGCTGCTCGCCGAGACCGACCGCGTCGGCCGCCTCGATCCAGCCGCGCAACCCGATGCCGGTCGTCACGACGACGACGTCGGGCGGGTCCGCGATGAGAGCGCGCGTCCCGGCCAGGAGCGCGGTGTCATCCTGGTTGGGGATCATGCTGAGCGCGGGCGCGTACCGGATCACGGCACCTCGGCGGGCCAGGGCGGCGCCGAGCTCGCCTGATCGACGGTCGGCCGTGACGAGCACGACGCACCCCGCCATGACCTGGTCGATGGGTTCGCTCACTGCGCCAGTGTGACTCGGTCATGTGTCGGCCGCGTGTCGGCCGGAGCGTCGAGCAGTCCCTCGGCCGCGACCGCGCCGAGCACGATGACCGCGGGCGAGCGCACGCGCACCTCGGCCGCGACCGTCGCGATGCGCGCGAGGGGGGCGCGCGTGACGCGTTGCGTGGGCGTCGTCCCGTTCTCGACGATCGCGACGGGAGTCTGCGGGTCGACGCCCGCGGCGAGCGCCGCAGCGGCCGTCTCGGCAAGGAGGCTCACTCCCATGAGGACGACGAGCGTGAGAGAGGACTCGCGGAGCCCCGCGAGCGCCGAGCTCGACAGCGCCTCGTGGCCGTGGACGACCTGGACCGCGGCGACCGTGCCCCGGTGCGTGAGCGGGATCCCGGCCGCGAGCGGTGCAGCGAACGCGCTGCTCACGCCCGCGACGACCTCGACGGGCACCCCGGCCTCCCGGCAGGCCAGCACCTCCTCACCGCCGCGGCCATAGAGGAACGGGTCGCCGCCCTTGAGCCGCACGACACGCTCGCCGCGCAACGCCCGCTCGACCAGGATGCGGTTGATCTCGTCCTGCGGGACGGGGTGGTGGCCGGAGGTCTTGCCGACGTGGACGACCTCGACGTCGGCGGGCAGCTCGGTGAGCACGCTCGTCGGACCGAGGCGGTCCGTGACGACCACGTCGGCCTCGGCGAGCGCGCGCCGACCGCGCAGGGTCAGCAGGTCGACGGCGCCCGGTCCGCCGCCGACGAGGACGACGCCTCCGGTGCCGGGGACGCGCGTACGCCCGCGGCGCAGGTCGACCCGGCCCTCGCGGAGGTGCTCGGTGAGCTGGTCCCGGACCGACGCGCTGCGCCGCGGGTCGGCCGCGCCCGTCGACACGACACCGACGAGGACGTCGCCGCTGACGGTCGTCGCGGGGGTCCGCGCCGACCCCGAGGCAGCGTCGCCCAGGTTCACGCAGAAGATCCGTCGCTCGGACGCCCAGCCGACGACGGCGGCGTCGGTCGCACGGTCCCCCGTCGCCGTCTGCACCAACCACGCCCCGTCGAGGTCAGCCGCCGCGACCGTGCCAGCGCGCCACTCGACGAGTCCGTCGCCCACCAGCTCCGCCAGCTCCTCGCACAGCTGCGGGGCGACGACGAGGACGCGCGGGGAGTCGACGAGCAGCGCCTGGACGCGGCGGGCTGCGACGGGCCCGCCCCCGACGACCACGACGCGCCGACCGGCGAGGTCGACCCCCAGGAGCGACGTCACCGCGCACCCCCGACCTGCACGACACCGTCCGTGACGCGCACGTGCCAGGTCCCGAGGTCGAGCGGAGCCTTCCCCGCACCGTCGAGGCACCGGCCGGTCTCGAGGTCGAACACCTGCTTGTACATCGGTGCGGTAAGCGTCGGTACGTCTCTGCCGTCGATCGAGCGCGACCCGACGATGCCGCGCGACATCACGTGCGCGCCGCTGAACGGGTCGAGCTGCTGGACCGCGAGCACCCGGTCGTCGAAGAGCCGCACGAGGGCGATCTGCTGACCGTCCACGAGCGCCGCGGCGCCGCGTTCCGGGGCGAGGTCGTCGAGCCGGCACACGGCCGTCCACCGCACGGTGCCGGCGTCGAGCTCCACCGGGGCCGTCATGACCGCACCGCGAGCGTCGTGCCGGCGACGAGGACCGCGCCGCTCGTGCCGTCGTCGTGCGCGGCGCGCTCCGCCGGCGTCGCAGGTCGGGGCTGACCCCGTTCCGCGACGTAGGCGAGCGACGGGTCGGGGGTCGTCGGGGCGTTGACGAACGACGCGAAGCGCAGCAGCTTCTCCGGGTCGTCGAGCGTCGCGCCCCACTCGTCCTCGTAGGTGTCGACGTGCTGGGCCATCTGCGCGTCGAGGTCGGCGGCGATCCCGAGCGAGTCCTCGAGGACCACCGCGCGCACCCCGTCGAGGCCACCCTCGACGTCGTCGATCCACGGTGCCGTGCGCTGGAGGCGGTCGGCCGTGCGCACGTAGTACATGAGGAAGCGGTCGACCGTCCGGATCAGCGTCTCGGTGTCGAGGTCCTCGGCGAGCAGCTGGGCGTGACGCGGGGTGAAGCCGCCGTTGCCGCCCACGTAGAGGTTCCAGCCCTTGTCCGTCGCGATGATGCCGACGTCCTTGCCGCGGGCCTCCGCGCACTCACGGGCGCAGCCGGACACCCCGAGCTTGATCTTGTGGGGCGAGCGCAGGCCCCGGTAGCGCAGCTCGAGCTCGACCGCGAGCGCCGCGGAGTCCTGCACCCCGAAGCGGCACCAGGCCGAGCCGACGCACGACTTCACGGTGCGCAGCGACTTGCCGTAGGCGTGCCCCGACTCGAAGCCCGCGTCCACCAGGCGGCGCCAGATCCCGGGCAGCTGGTCGATCCGCGCCCCGAACATGTCGATCCGCTGACCGCCCGTGATCTTCGTGTACAGGCCGTAGTCGAGCGCGACCTGGCCGATCGCGAGCAGCCCCTCGGGCGTCACCTCGCCGCCCGGGATCCGCGGCACGACCGAGTACGAGCCGTCCTTCTGCAGGTTGGCCATGACGTGGTCGTTCGTGTCCTGCAGCGTGGCGCGCTCGCCCTCGAGCACGTGCGCCGGTGCGGTCGTGGCGAGGATCGACGCGACGACGGGCTTGCAGACGTCGCAGCCGCGGGCGTCCGGACGGGTGCCGAAGCGGCGCATGACCTCGCTGAACGACGTGATCCCGGTGACCCGCACCGCGTCGTACAGCTGCGCCCGGGACATGTCGACGTGCTCGCACAGCGCGCGACTGACCGTGACCCCGGCCTTCTCGAGCTCCGCGGTCATGAGCTTCTTGACGAGCGGGACGCACGACCCGCAGCTGGTGCCCGCCCTGGTGCAGGCCTTGACGCCCGGCAGGTCGGTGCAGTCGTGGTCGGTGACGGCCGCGCGGATGGTGCCTGCCGTGACGTTGTTGCACGAGCACACGGTCGCGTCGTCGGGCAGCTCGAGGCGTACCTCGCCCGAGGTCTGCGGCAGGAGGTAGGCGGCCGGGTCGCCGGGCAGCTCGCGCCCCAGCATGGGCCGCAGCGACGCGTACTCCGACGCGTCCCCGACGAGCACCCCGCCGAGGAGCGTCCGCGCGTCGTCCGAGAGCACGAGCTTCTTGTAGACGCCGCCGACCGGGTCGGCCCAGACGATCTCGAGCGCACCCGGCGTGCGCGCGAACGCGTCGCCGAAGCTCGCGACGTCGACGCCCGCGAGCTTGAGCTTGGTCGCGGTGTCCGCGCCCGGGAACGTCGCGGCGCCGCCCAGGAGCCGGTCGACGACGACCTCGGCCATCGCGTAGCCCGGGGCCACGAGGCCGATGCACGCGCCCTGGATGCAGGCCACCTCGCCCGCGGCCGAGATCGCCGGGTCGGCGCTCAGGCACGTGTCGTCGACCACGACGCCGCCGCGCGGACCGGCTTCCAGGCCGGCCGCCCGCGCGAGCTCGTCGCGCGGGGTCACGCCGGTCGCCACGACGACGACGTCGACGTCGAGCCGTCCCCCGTCCGCGAACTCGAGGCGGCCGACGGCCCCCTGCCGGTTCGCCCGCATGTGCGTCGTCGCGGTGTCGACCCGCACCGCGACGCCGAGCTGGTTGATGAGCCGCCGCAGCGCCTGGCCACCGCCGAGGTCGACCTGCGCCGACATCAGGTGCGAGCCGAACTGGATGACCGTGCTGCGCGCACCGAGCGCCTGCAGCGCACCCGCGGCCTCGAGACCGAGCAGGCCTCCACCGATGACCGCCCCACGCACCGGTCGCCCCCAGCGCTGCGCCTGCTCCTCGACCCAGCCCCGCAGTGCGGCGACGTCGTCGAGCGTGCGGTACACGAACACGCCGGGCAGGTCGTTGCCCGGGATGGGTGGCATGGACGCGCGCGAACCCGTCGCGAGGACGAGGTGGTCGTAGGGCCACGACCGCCCGCTCGCGGTCGTGACCGTCTGGCTCTCCCGGTCGATCGTGACGACCGCGTCGCCGCGGACGAGCCGGACCAGGGGGTCGGCCCACAGCGACTCGTCGCCGAGCGCGAGGTCGCTCGCACGACGACCCGAGAAGTAGCTCGTGAGGGCGACGCGGTCGTACGGCGCGCGCGGCTCCTCGGCGAGGACCGTCACCTGCCAGCTCCCTGCGGCGTCCCTGGCGCGCAGCGCCTCCACGAGCCGCTGGGCGACCATGCCGCCGCCGACGACGACGAGCCGACGCACGTCGTCAGGCGACGCCGTCGGGTCGGGCGGGACGGGCCGGTCGGTCGGGTCGTTCGCGTCCATCGTCAGCTCCGGGGTGGGGAGGGGTGGGCTCGCGACCACGCTAGGGAGCGCGTGTTTCGGTCGGTGGCCCCGGCCGGTTTCCCCTCGGGAACGGTCTGCGCACACCTCGCGACCACCCCGTGTGAGCCCGAGGCGCCGGGCGTCGGACGTACCCGCCATGCTGGGGCCATGACATCGGCCGTCGCCCTGCTGCGGGGCATCAACGTGGGCGGGAACCGCAAGGTCCCCATGGCCGAGCTCCGGGCGGTCGTCGAGGCCGCCGGGCACACACGCGTGGCGACGCTGCTGAACAGCGGCAACGTGGTGCTCACGCTGAGGGACGGTGTCGGCGGGCCGGGCGCTGACGTCCACGCGATCCTCGCCGCCGAGGTCGCGGACGGCCTGCGCACGCGGCTCGGCCTCGACATCGACGTCGTCGTGCGCACGCGGGCCGAGATCGACGCGGTGATCGCCGCGAACCCGTTCCCCCAGGCCGCGCTCGACGACCCCGCGCACCTCGTCGTGATGTTCTACGCGACACCGGTGCGTGTCGACCCGGCGTTCGACGTGGCCGGGTACGGCCGCGAGCGGATCGCCTGGGCCGGCTCCGACGCCTACGCGCACTACCCGGACGGCATCGGGCGCTCCAAGCTCACGCCCGACGTGCTCACCCGCGCAGCAGGCCAGGCCGGGACGGGCCGCAACTGGCGCACCGTCCTCGCGCTGCGCGA
>DASVMA010000026.1:0-11427 GCA_036384595.1 Cellulomonas sp.
GCCGACCCGTTCCTCGCACCCGGCCTGGTCCGGGGCGACGGCTCCGGTGCGACCGAGCCCGGCGCGATCCCCACCCAGCGTCGGCGCTCGATCTGGCTGCCGGTCACCGCGGCCGCAGCGGGCGCGGCCCTGATCGCGAGCTTCGGGACAGCCGCACTGACCCATGCGTTCGACGACGGCACCTCGACCGCGACGCCCGCGTCGTTCGCGACCATCGGGCAGAGCACCAACTCGTCCGTCCCGGTCGCGGGATCGACGTCCGACAACCCCGACTGGCAGAAGGTCGCCGCGGCCGTGCAGGCCTCGGTCGTCGCGATCGAGGTCACGACGACCAGCGGCAGCGCGCAGGGCTCGGGTGTCATCCTCGACAAGACCGGCAACATCATCACGAACAACCACGTCGTCGAGGGTGCGCAGGGCGACGTCACGGTGACGCTCACGGACGGGCGCGTGTTCAAGGCCACGATCGTGGGCAAGGACGCGACGACGGACCTCGCGGTGATCAAGCTCAAGGACGCCCCCAGCGACCTGTCGCCCGCGGCGCTCGGCGACTCGGGCACCATCGTGGTCGGCCAGCCCGTCATGGCGGTCGGCAACCCGCTCGGTCTGGCCAACACGGTCACGACAGGCATCGTCTCGGCCGTCGACCGGCCCGTGTCGACGTCGACCACGGGCTCGAGCTCGGACGCGGTCGTGACGAACGCGATCCAGATCGACGCGGCGGTCAACCCGGGCAACTCCGGTGGACCGCTGTTCGACGCCGAGGGCCGGGTCATGGGCATCACGTCGTCGATCGCGACGCTGTCGAGCTCGTCGGGCTCGATCGGTCTCGGCTTCGCGATCCCGGTGAACCTCGTCAAGAACATCACGTCACAGCTCGTCGCGTCGGGCTCGGCGCAGCACGCCTTCCTGGGTGTCTCCCTGAGTGACGGCACGGCGACGGTGGACAACACCACCCGGCTCGGCGCGGTCGTCGAGGAGGTCACGGCCGGCTCGCCCGCAGCGAAGGCGAGCCTGCAGGCGAAGGACGTGATCGTCGCGATCGACGGCAAGCCGGTCGGCGGTGCCGAGTCGCTCACGGCGTACGTCCGGGGCATGGCGTCCGGTGAGCAGGTGACGCTCACCGTCGTCCGTGACGGCAAGGCCATCGACGTCAAGGTCACCCTGGCGACGAAGGCCGCGACCACCCCGAGCTCCGACTCGACCACCCCGACGGACCCGCGGCAGATGACGCCTGACCAGCTCTACAAGTGGTACCAGCAGCAGCAGCAACAGCAGCAGCAGGGCGGTACCGGCCAGGGCTGACGCAGACGCCCGGGCCGGGTGTCCTCCCTTCGCCCCCCGGGAGACGGTCGATGCGGACCCCCCATCCGCGTCCCGTCACAGGAACGGCCGGCACCCTCGGGTGCCGGCCGTTCCTTCGTTCGCACGCTCGTGCAGCCCGTCGCCCGCGGTCGAGCAGGCGGACGCAGCGCGCGGCTGCGCGGAGTCAGTCGGACGCGAGCGCGTCGCGCATCGGGATGAGCTTGGCCTCGGACTCGGCGAGCTCGGCGGCCGGGTCGGACGCGGCGACGATCCCGCACCCGGCGAAGAGCCGGATGCGCCGGGGGTCGTCGGGGTCCACCTGGGCCGACCGGAGCGCGATGCCCCACTCGCCGTCGCCGTCGGCACCGAACCAGCCGACCGGCCCGGCGTAGCGGGCACGGTCCATGCCCTCGATCCGGGTGATGAGGTCGCGGGCGGCGGCCGTCGGTGTCCCGCACACGGCCGCCGACGGGTGCAGCGCCGCGGCGAGCGCGAGGCTCGACGGGTGGACGCCCGCGGGTACGGCGGCACCACCGGCGACAGGCGAGGTGCCCGCCCCGTCGGGCAGTGCACCGGCCAGCACGCCCGTGACGTCCGAGGCGAGGTGCAGGACGTTGGGCAGGTGCAGGACGAACGGCACGTCGGGCACGTTGATCGACGTGCAGAAGGGTTCGAGGGCGTGGGCGACCGACGCGACCGCGTACTCGTGCTCCTCGAGGTCCTTCGAGGAGTGCGCGAGGATCGCGGCGCGCGCGACGTCCGCGTTCTCGTCGCCGGTGCGGCGGATGGTCCCCGCGAGCACGCGCGAGGTGACGAGGCCCTTCTCCGAGCGCACGAGCAGCTCGGGCGTCGCCCCGAGCATGCCGTCGACCGAGAACGTCCAGCACGACGGGTACTGCTGGGCGAGGCGGTGCAGCGGCCAGCGCACGTCGAGCGGGTCGGCGGTGCGGGCGCAGACGTCGCGCGCGAGCACCACCTTGTCGAGCTCGCCCGCACGGATGGCCGCGATGCCCTGCCCGACGACGTCGGGCCACCGGTCGGCCGGGACGGCGCCGTCGCCGAACGTCACGGCGCCGGGCGACGGGACGGGCGCGCGAGGACCGACCACGTCCGCGAGCGTGGGCACAGGGCGCAGGGTCGCGCCCGAGTCGATGGTCGTGAGCCACATGCGGCCCGCCCGGCGCCCGACGACGACACGGGGGATGACGACGACACCGCCTGCTGCAGAGTCCTCGTCGAACGCGAACGACCCGAACGCGACCGGTCCGGTGCCGGGCAGGCCGACCTCGTCCCGGACGACGGCGTGCGCGAGCACCTCGTGCCAGGCGCGCTCGGCATCGGCGAACCGGTCGGGGCCCGTGACGGTGATCCGCAGGGCCTCGCCCCACCCGACAAGCCCGTCGCCGCGCCGGACCCACGCGAGCGGGGCGTCGGGCGGCAAGAGGTCGAGCAGCGCGGTCGCGTCGTCGGGGCCAGCCTGCGCGGGGACGGTCCGGGAGCCGGGGTGGGCGAGGTCGTCGAGCGCAACCGTCCGTACGACCAAGGGATACGGGACGGCATCGGGCGAGGTGCTGGTCATCGTGTGTCAGCGTACGTCCCCCGGACGCGACACCCCTGCCGACCTGAGACGATGGGGCCATGCCCCGCGCCACCCTCGAGAAGGACCCCCGTGCCGTCGCCGCCATGTTCGACGCCGTCGCGCGTCGCTACGACGTGACGAACGACGTCATCTCCCTCGGGCAGGATCGCTACTGGCGGCGGGCGACCCTCGCTGCCGTCGGGGCGAAGCGCGGCGAGCAGGTCCTCGACCTCGCCGCCGGGACCGGGACGTCGAGCGAGCGGCTCGCGGACGCCGGCGTGCACGTCGTGCCGTGCGACCTGTCCTTCGGGATGCTCGAGGTCGGCAAGCGGCGGCGCCCCGACCTCGGGTTCGTGGCCGGAGACGCGACCGCCCTGCCGTTCGCTGACGAGTCGTTCGACGCCGTCACGATCTCGTTCGGGCTGCGCAACGTCGTGGACACCGCCGGTGCGCTCTCCGAGCTGCTGCGGGTGACCCGTCCCGGCGGGCGGCTGGTCGTGTGCGAGTTCTCGCGCCCGACGTGGGCGCCGTTCCGGACCGTCTACACGGAGTACCTCATGCGCGCGCTGCCTCCCGTCGCGCGCGCGGTGTCCAAGGAGCCCGACGCCTACGTCTACCTCGCCGAGTCGATCCGCGACTGGCCGGACCAGCAGGGTCTCGGGCAGCTGATCAAGGCCGCCGGATGGGGTCAGGTCGCTTTTCGGAACCTTTCGGGTGGGATCGTCGCGCTGCATCGAGGCGTGCGTCCGGCCTGAGGATCGACGTCCCTGCGGCCGCATCTCGGTGCGGCGTCACAGGGGAGGTGAGCAGGGACGCGGCTGGTCAGCGATGGTGAGGTAAGCCTTCGCAGACACGTCGTGGGACGGTGGTTAGACTCGGCAAGTCGTAGCAGGAATGCCTTCACAAATGGGGAAGTCCGTGGTCAACGCAGGGCACGATGACGCTGATGTCATCGTCGTCGGCGCTGGCCCTGCTGGCTCGAGCGCGGCGTACCACTGCGCGTCGGCGGGCCTGGACGTGCTGCTCCTCGACAAGGCGTCGTTCCCCCGGGACAAGATCTGCGGCGACGGCCTGACGCCCCGCGCGGTCAAGGAGCTCGTCGCGATGGGCGTGCCGCTCCGCGAGAGCGACGGCTGGATCCGCAACAAGGGTCTGCGTGTCGTGGGCGGCGGTCACAGCCTCGAGCTGCCCTGGCCCGAGCTGTCGAGCTATCCGTCGTACGGGCTCGCGCGCACGCGCATGAGCCTCGACCACGCGCTGGTGGAGCACGCCCGCGCCGCGGGGGCCAAGCTGCTCGAGCGCACCAACGTCACGGGCCCGGTGCTCGAGGAGCGCACGGGCCGCGTCGTCGGCGTCACGGCCCGCCCGGTGGACTCGGGCGGCCGCCGCAGCGGCGACGAGATGACCTACCGCGCCCCCGTCGTCATCGCCGCGGACGGTGTGTCCGCGCGGCTCGCGACCGGGCTGGGGCTCGCCAAGCGCGACGACCGCCCGATGGGTGTCGCGGTGCGCACGTACTTCCGGACGCCGCGTGACCAGGACCCGTGGATGGAGAGCCACCTCGAGCTGTGGGACGGCGCACCCGGGCGCTCCAACCTCATGCCCGGCTACGGCTGGATCTTCTCGCTCGGTGACGGCACCGCGAACGTCGGCCTCGGCAGCGTGTCGTCGACGGCCGCCGCGACGAAGGTCGACTACAAGGACCTGTTCGCGAAGTGGATGGCCAACGCGCCCGCCGAGTGGGAGTTCACCCCCGAGAACCAGATCGGTCCGGTGCGCGGCGCCGCGCTGCCCATGGGCTTCAACCGCGGTCCGCTCTACGGGCGCGGCCTCATGCTCGCCGGCGACTCGGCCGGCATGGTCAGCCCGTTCAACGGTGAGGGCATCGCGTACGGGCTGCAGGCCGGCCGGTTCGCCGCCGACGCCGTCGTCCAGGCCGCCTCGCGCGGTTCGGCCACGGGCCGCGAGCGCGCGCTCGCGACGTACGCGACCCGCATGAAGGACGACCTCGGCGGGTACTACACGCTCGGCCGCTACTTCGTGAAGATCATCGAGCACCCGCAGATCATGCGGCTGTGCACGAGGTACGGGCTGCCTCGCCCGCTCCTCATGCGCTTCACGCTGAAGCTGCTCTCGGACTGCTACGAGCCACGCGGGGGCGACGTCGTCGACCGCGTGATCTCCGGTCTTACCAAGATCGTCCCGGCAGCATGAGCCGCGACCGCGCGACCCTCGACCGCTCGACGACACGCTGTTCTCCGACCTACCGCAGGACCTCGGCACCGAGGCCCACCCAATCCCTGACCGGGAGGGCTCTGAGATGACCAACCCGTACGTGCCGATCCTGGTGATGATGGGGATCGCCGCTGTGCTCGCCCTCGGTGGCGTCGGCGCGAGCGCGATCCTCGGCCCGCGCCGGTACAACCGCGCCAAGCTCGAGGCGTACGAGTGCGGCATCGAGCCGACCCCGCACGCCGTCGGCGGTGGCCGGTTCCCGATCAAGTACTACCTCGTGGCGATGACGTTCATCATCTTCGACATCGAGGTCGTCTTCCTCTATCCGTGGGCCGTGAACTTCACGGAGCTCGCCGTGTTCGGCCTCGTGGCGATGATGGGCTTCCTGGCCATCATCACGGTGCCGTTCGTGTACGAGTGGCGCCGCGGTGGACTCGAGTGGGACTAGGGGTGAGCTGACATGGGCATCGAAGAGGCACCCTCAGGGTTCCTGCTGACGACGGTCGAGGACCTCGTCGGCTACTTCCGCAAGGGCTCGTTGTGGCCGGTGACGTTCGGCCTGGCGTGCTGCGCGATCGAGATGATGGCGACCGGCACGGCGCGCTTCGACATCTCGCGCTTCGGCATGGAGGTCTTCCGCGCGTCGCCGCGCCAGGCGGACCTCATGATCGTCGCGGGGCGCGTGAGCCAGAAGATGGCCCCCGTGGTCCGGCAGGTCTACGACCAGATGCCGGAGCCCAAGTGGGTCCTGTCGATGGGCGTGTGCGCGTCGTCGGGCGGGATGTTCAACAACTACGCGATCGTGCAGGGCGTCGACCACATCGTCCCGGTCGACATCTACCTGCCCGGCTGCCCGCCGCGTCCCGAGATGCTCATCAACGCGATCCTCGCGCTGCACGAGCAGATCCAGACCACGCCGCTCGGCGTGAACCGCGAGGAGGCGGCCCGTGCCGCCGAGGCTGCGGCGCTCGCCGCGACACCGACGTCCCACATGACAGGGCTGCTGCGATGAGCGACGCTCCCCAGGAACCGACCAGCGCGGCCGAGCTCGAGGGCGCCTCCACGGCGGTGTCCCCGGCTGGGCGCGCGCCGCTCGACGTCCTCGACGTCCGGATGGGGCAGTTCGGCGCACCCGGCACGGGCGACACCTCCGGGTACGGCCGCCTCGTGACGACGATCGTCCTGCCCGGCCCGTCCGCGCGGCCCTACGGCGGCTGGTTCGACGAGGTCGTCGACATCCTCGCCGAGGTCCTCGAGGAGTCCGGCACGGCGTTCGACACGGCGATCGAGTCCGTCGTCGTGGACCGCGGCGAGCTCACGCTCAACGTCGCCCGCGAGCACATCCTGACGGTGTGCCGCGCGCTGCGCGACGACCAGGACCTGCGCTTCGAGCTGAGCCTCGGCGTCTCCGGAGCGCACTACCCGCACGACACGGGCCGCGAGCTGCACGCGGTCTACCACCTGGTGTCGGTCACGCACAGCCGGCGGCTGCGGCTCGAGGTCTCGGTCCCGGACGGCGACGCGCACATCCCGTCGACCGTCGCGGTGTACCCCACCCACGACTGGCACGAGCGCGAGACCTGGGACTTCTTCGGCATCGAGTTCGACGGGCACCCCGCGCTCGCGCGCATCGAGATGCCCGACGACTGGCCTGGGCACCCCCAGCGCAAGGACTACCCCCTCGGGGGGATCCCGGTCGAGTACAAGGGCGCCACCGTGCCGCCCCCGGACCAGCGGAGGTCGTACAAGTGACATCGAGCACCCCGGGCGCACCCCGCTCCACCGGTCACATCGTCGACGAGGACGCCACGGGCATCCCGTCGTTCGAGGCCGCCGGCGGCGACTGGTCCGAGATCGCCGAAGAGGCCGCACGGCTCGGCGAGGAACGCATCGTCGTCAACATGGGACCGCAGCACCCGTCGACCCACGGCGTGCTCCGCCTCATGCTCGAGATCGAAGGTGAGACGGTCACCGAGGCCCGCGCGGGCATCGGCTACCTCCACACCGGCATCGAGAAGAACATGGAGTTCCGCACCTGGACCCAGGGCGTGACCTACTGCACGCGCATGGACTACGTCGCGCCGATCTCCTCGGAGGCCGCGTACTGCCTCGCCGTCGAGAAGCTCCTCGGCATCACCGACGACATCCCCGAGCGCGCGACGGTCATCCGGGTCCTCATGCTGGAGCTCAACCGGATCAGCTCGCACCTGGTCTGCCTCGCGTCGGGCGGCAACGAGCTCGGCGCGACGACGATCATGATGGCCGGCTTCACGGCGCGCGAAGAGGTCCTCAAGATCTTCGAGCTGATCACCGGTCTGCGCATGAACCACGCGTACCTCCGCCCGGGCGGCGTCGCGCAGGACATCCCTCCGGGCGCGCTCGACACGATCCGTGAGGCCCTGGTCACGATCAAGCGCTACCTGCGCCAGCTCGAGGACCTGATGCTCGCCAACCCGATCCTGCAGGGCCGCATGAAGGGCGTCGGCTACCTCAACCTGTCGGGCTGCATGGCGCTCGGCATGACCGGGCCGGTGCTGCGCTCGGCGGGCCTCCCGTACGACGTCCGCAAGGCCGCGCCGTACTGCGGCTACGAGACGTACGACTTCGAGATCCCCGTCGCCGAGACCGCGGACTCGTGGGGCCGGATGATCGTCCGCATCGAGGAGATCTACCAGTCCATCCGCATCGTCGAGCAGACGGTCGACCGGCTCCAGGCCTCGGGCCCGGGCCCGGTCATGGTCGCCGACAAGAAGATCGCGTGGCCCGCGCAGCTCGCGATCGGCTCGGACGGCATGGGCAACTCGCTCGACCACATCCGGGAGATCATGGGCACCTCGATGGAGGCCCTGATCCACCACTTCAAGCTCGTGACGGAAGGCTTCCGGGTCCCCGCGGGCCAGGTGTACCAGAGCGTCGAGGCGCCCCGCGGCGAGCTCGGCGTCCACCTCGTGTCCGACGGTGGCACCAGGCCGTACCGGGCGCACTTCCGTGACCCGTCGTTCAACAACCTGCAGGCCGTGTCGGTCATGTGCGAGGGCGGCATGCTCGCCGACGTCGTCGTGTCCGTCGCGTCGCTGGACCCTGTCCTGGGAGGGGTGGACCGCTGATGTCCGTCGAGAGCACACCGTCGACCGAGGGTGCTGCGGTCCGCCGCAGCGCCTATGACGACGCCACGCGCGCCCGTCTGGACGCCGACGCCGCGCAGGTCGTCGCTCGCTACCCCGAGGCACGCTCGGCGCTCCTGCCGCTCCTGCACCTCGTGCAGAGCGAGGACGGGTACGTGAGCCCGGCCGGGATCGCGTTCTGCGCCGAGACGCTCGGCCTGTCGACCCCCGAGGTCTCGGCCGTCGCGACGTTCTACACGCAGTACAAGCGGCGCCCGAACGGCGAGTACACCGTGGGGGTCTGCACCAACACGCTGTGCGCGGTCATGGGCGGCGACGCGATCTGGGAAGAGCTGTCCGACCACCTCGGCGTCGGCAACGACGAGACCACCGCGGACGGCGCGATCACGCTCGAGCGTGTCGAGTGCAACGCGGCCTGCGACTACGCGCCGGTCGTGATGGTCAACTGGGAGTTCTTCGACAACCAGACGCCCGCGAGCGCGGTCGAGACCGTCGACCGGCTGCGGGCCGGTGAGCAGGTCGCTCCGACCCGGGGCGCCGCGAGCGTCTGCTCGTTCAAGGCCATGTCGCGCGTCCTCGCCGGGTTCACCGACGGACGGGCCGACGAGGGTGTGGGTGCGGGCGAGGCCACGACGCGCGGGACGGTGCTGGCACGAGAGCGCGGCTGGACCGCACCGCCGTTCCCCGCCGCCGGCGCGAACCAGCCCACCGACCAGGTGAAGGGCTCCTGATGACCGAGGCGACGACCCTCACCCCGGTGCTGACCAAGAACTGGGAGGCCGACCGCTCCTGGACCCTGGCCACGTACCTGAAGAACGGTGGCTACCGCGGTCTGCGCGCGGCGCTCGCGATGGCTCCGGCCGACGTGGTGACCGCGGTCAAGGACTCCGGGCTGCGCGGCCGTGGTGGCGCAGGGTTCCCGACGGGCATGAAGTGGGGCTTCCTGCCCGCGCCCGACGGCGGCCCGCGCTACCTCGTGATCAACGCGGACGAGTCCGAGCCGGGGACCTGCAAGGACATCCCGCTCATGCTCGCGAGCCCGCAGGAGCTCATCGAGGGCGCGATCATCACGTCGTACGCGATCGGCTGCCACCACGCGTTCATCTACGTGCGCGGCGAGGTCGTGCACGTCTACCGGCGGCTGCTCAACGCGGTCGCGGAGGCCAGGGCGGCCGGGTACGTCGGGGACAACATCCTGGGCACCGGCTTCGACCTCGAGATCACGGTGCACGCCGGTGCCGGCGCGTACATCTGCGGCGAGGAGACGGCGCTGCTCGACTCGCTCGAGGGCCGGCGCGGTCAGCCGCGCCTCAAGCCGCCGTTCCCCGCGGTCGCGGGGCTGTACGCGCGCCCGACGGTCGTCAACAACGTCGAGTCGATCGCCTCGGTGCCGTCGATCCTCGAGGGTGGCGCGGCCTGGTTCAAGTCCATGGGGACCGAGCGCTCGACCGGCTTCGGGCTCTTCTCGCTGTCGGGGCACGTCACGCGCCCGGGCCAGTACGAGGCGCCGCTCGGCATCACGCTGCGCGAGCTCCTCGACATGGCCGGCGGTGTCCGCGAGGGCCACGAGCTGAAGTTCTGGACTCCCGGCGGGTCGTCCACGCCGATCTTCACGGCCGAGCACCTCGACGTGCCGCTCGACTACGAGTCGGTCGGCAAGGCCGGCTCGATGCTCGGCACGCGCGCGCTGCAGATCTTCGACGAGACGACGTCGGTCGTGCGGGCCGTGGCGCGCTGGACGGCGTTCTACAAGCACGAGTCGTGCGGCAAGTGCACGCCGTGCCGCGAGGGCACGTACTGGCTCGACCAGATCATGAAGCGGCTCGTCGACGGCGAGGGCACGAGCGAGGACATCGACACTCTGCTCGACCTGTGCGACAACATCCTCGGGCGCGCGTTCTGCGCGCTCGGCGACGGCGCGACGAGCCCGGTCACGTCCGCGATCCAGTACTTCCGTGACGAGTTCGAGGCGGGCACCCACACGCCCGCCGACGTGCTCTTCCCGCCGGAGCGAAGCTCGCTGTTCACCTACACCCCGCGCCGTGGCGCCGGGCAGCTCGCGGGGGTACACGCATGACGACCACCACACCGAAGCCCTCGACCGGGATCCTCGTGCCCCCGCCGGTGGCAGCGGAGGCGCCGCTCGACCCGGCGACCGCCGTGACGTTCTCGATCGACGACATCGAGATGGCGGTGCCCAAGGGCACGCTCGTCATCCGGGCCGCCGAGCAGGTGGGCATCGCGATCCCGCGGTTCTGCGACCACCCGCTGCTCGCGCCCGTGGGTGCGTGCCGTCAGTGCCTCGTCGAGGTGTGGGCCCCCGGCCGTGACGGCAAGCTCGCCAAGATGCCGAAGCCTCAGCCGTCGTGCACCCTCGAGGCGACGCCGGGCATGCAGGTCAAGACGCAGCTGACGTCCGCCGAGAGCGACAAGGCCCAGCACGGCGTCATGGAGCTCCTCCTCATCAACCACCCGCTCGACTGCCCGGTCTGCGACAAGGGCGGCGAGTGCCCCCTGCAGAACCAGGCGATGAGCAACGGGCGCAGCGAGAGCCGCTTCGTCGACATCAAGCGGACGTTCCCGAAGCCGATCGCGATCTCGACGCAGATCCTGCTCGACCGCGAGCGCTGCATCATGTGCCAGCGGTGCACGCGGTTCTCCAAGGAGATCGCGGGCGACCCGTTCATCGACCTGCAGAAGCGTGGCGCCAACCAGCAGATCGGTCGTTTCGACACGGGCATCCTCGGCTACGAGACCGGCGCGACACCCGGCGTGGCCGGGTTCGCCGACCTGCCGGTCGGCCCCGCCGAGCTCGTCGACGAGTCGGGCGCGCCGTTCGCGTCGTACTTCTCGGGCAACACCGTGCAGATCTGCCCGGTCGGCGCGCTCACGAGCGCGGCGTACCGGTTCCGGTCGCGACCGTTCGACCTCGTGTCGACCCCGGGCATCTCGGAGCACGACTCGTCCGGCTCCGCGATCCGCGTGGACCACCGCCGCGGCGTGGTGCTGCGGCGCCTCGCAGGCGAGGACCCTGCGGTCAACGAGGAGTGGATCACCGACAAGGACCGGTTCGCGTTCACCTGGCAGTCCGCGCCGGACCGCCTGCGGTCCCCGCTCGTGCGCGACGCGGCGACCGGTGAGCTCGTCCCGGCGAGCTGGCCCGAGGCCCTCGAGGTCGCGGCA
>DASVMA010000027.1:0-1747 GCA_036384595.1 Cellulomonas sp.
GACACCCCGTCGAGCTGGACGACGAGCAGTCCCGGCGGGCGCTCGCCGTCGACGCGCGCGCCCACCGAGGGCGGGCCGACGAGCGCCGCGGACCCCTCGCCCGGCGCCGAGCCCGCCCGACGTGCCCGGGACCGCGCGCGACGGATCACGTCGCACAGCACGTACTCCGTGTCGTTGACACCCCAGAGCCACCGGCCGACGGCCATGACGAGCGACGCGATGAGCAGGACCTCGAGCACGGACGCGCCAGAGTCCACGACGATCCCGGGGACGTGCGTCAGCGCGACCCACGCCACGAGGACCTGCGCCGCCAGGCCTGCCACCAGGGCACCCATCGCGCCGGCAGCCCGGGCGAACAGCCGCAGAGGCCCCCGCAGCACGAGGTCACCGACGCCGACCACCAGGGCCGCGAGCAGGATCGCTGCGGGGTGGCTCGCACGGGCCCCGTCGACCAGCGCGATCGCCGCACCGAGCCCGAGGGCTGTAGTGACGAGCGAGCCCGTGGTGTCCCAGGCGTCCGCGAGCGTCGGCCGCACGACGCGCGCCCGAGGAGCGGCGGAGGGCGGGCTCGAGAGCACGCCTCCAGCCTGCCACGGGTCTACCGGCGAGGCGGTGCCTGCCGGTGGCTCGCGCCGAATCGCCGCGTGTCCGAGACGTCCATCGCGTCGCACAGCGCGTGCCAGACGGTGCGCGGCTCCTCACCGTCCTCGAGCGCTGCTGCCGCCGTCCGACCGTCGAGCGCGGTCAGGACGAGGTCGTTCGTCAGCGCGCGTCCGTGCACCCGGCCGAAGACCTCGTCGACCAGCTGCCAGAACTCGCGAAGGCGCACCCGCACAGCCTGCCACCCGTCGAGCGTGCTGTCGGCCACGAGTCCGACCGCACGGCGCGCTGTCGGTGCCGACGGTCACAATGGTGCGGTGGACGACGCGTCAGAGGTGCTCGCGCGCTTCTCGGCGCCCACCCGGGACTGGTTCACGGGTGCCTTCGCCGAGCCGACCGCGGCTCAGACCGGCGCGTGGTCGGCGATCTCGTCGGGTGAGCACGCGCTCGTCGTCGCCCCGACCGGGTCCGGCAAGACCCTCGCGGCGTTCCTGTGGGCCCTCGACAGCCTCCTGACGCCCGGACGCGAGCTCGTCCCCGCACCCTCAGCCGCGCCCGACTCGTCGTCCAGCGCCGCCGTCATCCGTCCGGCCTCGGCCGGCCCGGCCGCTGTCCCCGCCGTCGAGCGCTGCCGGGTGCTGTACGTCTCACCGCTCAAGGCGCTCGCCGCCGACGTGGAGCGCAACCTGCGCTCGCCGCTCGTCGGGATCCGGCAGGCAGCCACGCGCGCCGGGCTCGAGCTCGCGGACGTGCAGGTCGGCATGCGCACCGGCGACACCCCGCCGGCCGAGCGCCGGGCGTTCGCGACCCGCCCTCCTGACATCCTCATCACGACGCCCGAGTCGCTCTTCCTGATCCTGACCTCGGCGGCCCGCGCCGGACTTGCCGGGGTCCGGACGGTGATCCTCGACGAGATCCACGCGGTCGCGGGCACGAAACGCGGCGCCCACCTGGCCGTCTCGCTCGAACGGCTCGACGCGATGCTCGACCACCCGGGCGGCCCGGGACCCGCCCAGCGGGTCGGCCTGTCGGCGACCGTGAGACCGGTCGATGCCGTCGCCCGATTCCTCGGCGGTGGACGGTCGCCCGTCGACGGTGGGCGGCGCGTCGTCGTCGTGCAACCGCCGTCGACCAAGCGGATCGAGGT
>DASVMA010000028.1:0-16252 GCA_036384595.1 Cellulomonas sp.
CACGCGGACCGGGGAGCAGGTGTGGACGACGGTCCTGAGCGCCGCGGACCCGGCCGCGCGGGCGAGGGGTGCGCGCAGCGGGCCGGCGTGCTCGGTCGACGAGCCGGCGTCCCAGGTCGTCTGCCTGGTGTCCGACGCCGCACGCCTGGACAACGCCGACGGCTCCCTGGCTCCCGTCCCGGCGACGTTCGCACGCCTCGTCGTGCTCGACGCGTCGACCGGTCGCCTGGTCGCGCAGCACGACGAGCCCGTCACGTCGGCGCTGTCGGTGCCCCTGCTCGACGGGCTCACGGTCCTGGCCTCGCGCAGCGACACCGGCCGTCTCGTCGTCGTCGGGGAGGAGCCGCGGACCGGCGAGGTGCGCTGGCGGTTCGAGTCGACCGATGCGCTGGCCGACGCGCTCCCCTACGCCTGGTCGCAGGACCCGACCGGCCTCGGCCTCGCCGTCGTGGCCGGCCACATCGGCGTGACCGCAGCCGGCGGCGAGGCCTGGGTGCTCACGGGTGGCGGCGAGCTGATCGACCACGTGGGTCCCGGACACCTCACGGGGGTGGTGGCGGTCCGGAACCGGGTGGTGGTCGTCGACTACGGCCCGACCGCGTCGGGTGCCCAGTCCCTGCGGATCGTGGCGGGCGGCGGGTCGTTGGGTGACACGTCGCACGAGCAGCCCGTGTCGTTCCAGGTGGACGACGGCTCGGTCCCGAACCTGCTGTTCACCCTGAGCGACAAGCTCGACGCGTGGGACCTGACGACCGGACGCCGCGCGTGGACCAACGACGTCTCGGTCAGCAGCAACGCCCTGCTGCTCGACGGCCGGATCTACGCGAGGACGTCGGGCGGCCTGCTCTACGCGATCGACGCGACGACCGGCACGACGCTGTGGGACGTGCCGGTCGGAGCGGGCCAGGACGGGTCGGTGTGCACCGACGGTCGCTCGATCCTGGCGTCGGAACCCACGTCCACCGGTCCGGCCGCGCTCGTCGCGTTCGCGACCGACGACGGGCGGCGCCTCTGGGAGTCTCCGCTGCCCGCCTCGGTCTCCTACGTGTGGCCGTTCGGTCACACGCTCGTCGGGGCGTCTGAGGACGGCAGCTCCACTGTCGTGCTCGGCTGACCTGCGCCGACGCAAGTCGTGCCCCGAGTCCTGCCGCGCTGGGTGCGCGGTATGGCAGGATTAGCCCCGGACCGAGGGTGACGACGCCGTGCGTGGCAGCACGCATGATGTCCGACCCTCGTTCCGTGTCAGCGGCGACACTTCTGGCACCTCTCACTACGGATCGTCCGGCACGTACCTGCCGGTGGAGGGAATTACCATGGCAACAGTCACTTTCGACCACGCGACACGGATCTACCCCGGGACGGAGCGTCCCGCAGTCGACGCGCTCGACCTGCACATCGAGGACGGCGAGTTCCTCGTCCTCGTCGGCCCGTCGGGCTGTGGCAAGTCGACCTCGCTCCGCATGCTTGCGGGACTCGAGGACGTCAACGCCGGCCGCATCCTGATCGGCGACCGCGAGGTCACCGACGTGCAGCCCAAGGACCGCGACATCGCAATGGTCTTCCAGAACTACGCGCTGTACCCGCACATGTCCGTCGCTGACAACATGGGCTTCGCCCTGAAGATCGCGGGCACCCCGAAGGCCGAGATCCGCTCGCGCGTCGAGGACGCCGCGAAGATCCTCGACCTCACCGAGTACCTGGACCGCAAGCCGAAGGCCCTCTCGGGTGGCCAGCGTCAGCGCGTCGCGATGGGCCGCGCGATCGTGCGTCAGCCCCAGGTGTTCCTCATGGACGAGCCGCTGTCGAACCTCGACGCCAAGCTCCGTGTCCAGACCCGCACGCAGATCGCGTCGCTCCAGCGTCGCCTCGGCGTCACGACCGTCTACGTCACGCACGACCAGACCGAGGCCCTGACCATGGGTGACCGCATCGCGGTCCTCAAGGACTGCGTCCTGCAGCAGGTCGGCACCCCGCGCGACATGTACGACACGCCCAGCAACGTGTTCGTCGCCGGCTTCATCGGCTCCCCCGCGATGAACATCGGGACGTTCCCGGTGCTCGAGGGCTTCGCTCAGATCGGGCGCGCCCGCATCGCGGTCCCCCGCACGGTCGTCGCGGGCCTCACGCCCGAGGACAAGAACCAGCTGACGGTCGGCTTCCGCCCCGAGGCCCTCGACGTCGTCCCGCACGGCACCCCGGACTCCATCCCTGTCGAGGTCAACCTCGTCGAGGAGCTCGGTTCGGACGCGTTCGTCTACGGCTCGCTGACCAACGAGTTCGGCGCCGCGGCGTCGATCACGTCGGGTGCCGGCGACGCGCAGGTCATCGTCCGCGTCGACCCGCGTCAGGTCCCCGCCAAGGGCGACACGATCGCGGTCCTCATCCGTCCCGGCGAGCAGCACCTGTTCCACGCCGCCTCGGGTGCGCGCATCGACGTCTGACGACCGCACGCACGACGACGGGGCGGGTCCGGCATCAGCCGGGCCCGCCCCGTCGTTGTTGTCAGTGACGGTCGCGCGGACCACGTCGTCGGCGTGGGACGCGTCACCGCGCTGTCAGGTCCCTCTGAGAGAATCGCGCCCATGAGTCCCCGTTCCCAGCGGCTGCAGATCACGACGGCAGCGCCCGACCCGGCCCTGCTCGACCTGCCGTGGCACATCCCCCTCGAGGACTGGCCCGCCGAGAACCTCGCCGCCCTCCCGCGCGGCATCTCGCGTCACATCGTGCGCTTCGCCCGGCTGTCCGGGCGCGTCATCGCGGTCAAGGAGATCGGCGAGGAGGTCGCCTACCGCGAGTACGAGCTGCTGCGCTCCCTGAGCCGCATCGACGTCCCGAGCGTCGAGCCCGTCGGCGTGATCACGGGCCGCACGGACCCGGACGGCGAGCCGCTCGAGGCCGTGCTCATCACCGAGCACCTGCAGTTCTCGCTGCCGTACCGCGCGCTGTTCAGCCAGTCGCTGCAGCCCGACACCGCCACGCGCCTCATCGACGCGCTCGCGGTGCTGCTCGTGCGCCTGCACCTCATCGGCTTCTACTGGGGTGACGTGTCCCTCTCGAACACGCTGTTCCGGCGCGACGCCGAGACGTTCGCCGCGTACCTCGTCGACGCCGAGACGGGCGACCTGCACGACTCGCTCACGGACGGGCAGCGCAGCTACGACCTCGAGATCGCCCGGGTCAACATCATCGGCGAGCTCATGGACCTGCAGGCGGGCGAGTTCCTCGACGAGGACACCGACTCCGTGGCGATCGGCGGGATGCTCGTCGAGCGGTACTGCGAGCTGTGGGCGGCGCTCACCGATGCCGAGTCGTTCGGTCGCGGTGAGTCGTGGCGTGTCCAGAAGCGCATCGAGCGCCTCAACGACCTGGGCTTCGACGTCGGGGAGCTCGACATCACGACGGACGTGGACGGCACGACCGTCCGCATCCAGCCGAAGGTCGTGGACGCCGGCCACCACTCCCGCCGACTCATGCGCCTCACGGGCCTGGACGTCCAGGAGAACCAGGCGCGGCGCCTGCTCAACGACCTCGACGCGTTCCGCGCCGCCACGGACCGTCAGAACGAGGACGAGCCGTTCGTCGCCCACGACTGGCTGACCGGGGTGTTCGAGCCCGCTGTCCGGGCCGTGCCGCGGCACCTGCGCGGCAAGCTCGAGCAGGCCCAGGTGTTCCACGAGCTGCTCGACCACCGCTGGTTCCTGTCGCAGCAGCAGGGGCGCGACGTGCCGATGGAAGAGGCCGTCAAGAGCTACGTCAAGCACATCCTCCCGCACCGGCCCGACGAGCAGGCGATCCTGGGGGTCTCCGCCGCGGACCTGCGCGAGGACACCGACATGATCCCGGTGGTCCGGGCAGAGTGACGAACGCCCGGCCTGACGTCAGTCAGGCCGGGCGCGTCAGACTCCGCGAAGGTCAGGCCTGGACGGCCGAGACGCTGCGCTGGCGGGCGACCTCGTACAGGGCGATGCCTGCGGCCACCCCGGCGTTGAGGGACTCCATCGCCGCACTGATCGGGATGGACGCGATCGCGTCGCAGTTCTCCCGGACGAGCCGCGACAGGCCCTTGCCCTCGGAGCCGACGACGAGGACGAGCGGGTCGCCCGCGTACGGCAGGTCGCCGATGGGGGTGTCGCCGCCGCCGTCGAGCCCGACGATGTAGCACCCCGCCTCGCGGTAGGCCTGCAGCGCGCGCACGAGGTTGGTCACGCGGGCCACGGGGACACGCGCGGCGGCACCGGCCGACACCTTCCAGGCGGCGGCGGTCACGCCCGCCGAGCGACGCTCGGGGACGACGACGCCGTGCACGCCGAACGCACCCGACGACCGCAGCACGGCACCGAGGTTGCGCGGGTCGGTCACGCCGTCGAGCGCGACGATCAGCGGCGGGCGCCCCGACGCGGCGGCGGCGTCGAGCAGGTCGTCGGAGTCGCGGTACTCGTACGGCGGCACCTGGATGGCGACGCCCTGGTGCACCGAGCCGTCGGTGAGGCGGTCGAGCTCGGGCTTGGAGACCTCGAGCAGCGGGTACCCGCGGCCGACGACGGCCTGCAGGATCTCGCGGGTGCGGTCGTCGGCCTCGATGCGCGTGGCGATGTAGACGGTCGTGACCGGGATCCCGGCGCGGAGCGCCTCGACCACCGAGTTACGGCCGGACACGATCTCGTGCGTCGCGCTGACGCCCTTGCCGCCACGCGTCCCGGCGGCCCCACGCGAGGCGCTGCGGGGGGCACCGGCACCCGGCACCCGTCCCGTGGGCGCGCCCGTGCGGCGCGTCGGACCGCTCACGCGACCGCCGGACGTCGCCGCGAGCTTCTCATTGGCGAGCTTGCGCTTGGCGGCGACGTGGTACGGACGCTCTTCAGCCTTGGGGGTGGGGCCGCGGCCTTCGAGCGCCTGGCGTCCCTTGCCACCGGTACCGCCGGTGGGGCCCTTCTTCGATCCCGGCTTGCGGGTGGCGCCCCGTCGTTGCGAGTTCCCTGTCATCAGTCCTCGTCCTCGGTGCGATGTGCTGCGAGCGACCAGCGGGCGCCGGTCGCGGAGTCCTCGACGACGATGCCGGCGGCGGCGAGCCGGTCCCGGATCGCGTCGGACGTGGCGAAGTCGCGCGCTGCGCGGGCCTCCGCACGGGCGGTGAGCTCGGCCTGGACGACCTGCTCGAGGGCGACCGCGTAGCGGGCGTCGGCCCCGTGGCCGCCCCACTGCGGGCCGGCCGGGTCGAGACCGAGCACGTCGAGCATGCCCCGGACGGCCACGAGCGCGGCCCGGGCCTCGGTGAGGTCCCGCTCCGCGAGCGCCGTGTTGCCGGCGCGCAGGTGCTCGTGCACGACGGCGAGTCCCGCGGGCACGTTCAGGTCGTCGTCGAGCGCCCTGGTGAACGCGTCGGGCAAGGCCGTGCGCGCGATCTCGTCGTCGTCCACGACCCCGACCCGCTCGGTCGCGCGCTCGACGAAGCCCGCGAGCCGGTCCCACGTCGCCTCGGCCTCAGCCAGGGTGTCCGGGGTCCACTCGAGCATCGAGCGGTACTGCACGGCGGTCAGCGCGTAGCGCAGCACTGCTGGGCGGGCGCTCTCAAGGATGACGCTCACGAGCAGCCCGTTGCCGAGCGACTTGCTCATCTTGGAGCCGCCCAGGGTGACCCAGCCGTTGTGCAGCCAGTACTGCGCGAACGGGTACCCGGCCGCGCGGGACTGCGCCTGCTCGTTCTCGTGGTGCGGGAACCGCAGGTCCAGGCCGCCGCCGTGGATGTCGAACGCGTCGCCCAGGTAGCGCTGCGCCATCGCGGAGCACTCGAGGTGCCAGCCGGGCCGTCCACGCCCGAACGGCGTCGGCCACGAGGCGGTCGTGGGCTCGCCGGGCTTCGCCGACTTCCACAGCGCGAAGTCGCGCGGGTCGTGCTTGGCGACCAGGTCGCCGTCGTCGTCGGCGGGTGCGCCGTCGGGCGCCGGGACCATGTCCTCGAGGCGCTGGTTCGTCAGCGAGCCGTAGTCGGGGTACGACCGCACGTCGAAGTACACGTCACCCTCGGACGCGACGTACGCGTGCCCGCTCGAGACGAGCCGCTCCATGAGGTCGACCATCGCGGGGACGTGGCCCGTCGCGCGCGGCTCGTACGTCGGGGGCAGGACGCCGAGCGCGTCGTACGCCCAGGTGAACGCCCGCTCGTTCTCCATCGCCCACGCCCACCACGCCTGACCGGCAGCGGCGGACTTCGCGAGGATCTTGTCGTCGATGTCGGTGACGTTGCGGATCATCGTGACGCGGTACCCGGAGCGCTGCAGCCACCGAACGAGCACGTCGAACGCCACACCCGAGCGCACATGCCCGATGTGCGGGGGCGCCTGCACCGTCGCGCCACACAGGTAGATGCCGACCTCGCCTGCCACGACGGGCTCAAAATCGCGCACCTCACGCGTCGCAGTGTCATATAGGCGCAGGCTCACGCCCCAAGGTTACCGGGGTATACGGTCTCGCCCCGCCGCCTGCGGTTCTTGCCCGACGGCGGCCCGTCACGCGCTCCGCGCATTCCTGTCGGATGTCTCGGGCACGATGTGGCACACACCCACCCGCGACGAGTTCCCGAGGAGCAGCCGTGCCGTACGGATACATCGGATCCATGAGAACGACGCCCGGCCACCGGGACGACGTGGTGGCGATCCTGCTCGCCGCCAGCGCCGGCGTCCGGGAGGCCGGCTGCCTCTCCTACATCGTCGGTACCTCGACCACCGACGATGACGTCATCTGGGTCACGGAGGTCTGGGAGAGCGCCGCCCAGCACGACGCCTCGCTGCAGCTGCCCGAGACGCGCGCAGCGATCGGGCGGGCGCTGCCGATGCTGACGGGCGAGTTCACGGGTCAGGAGACCGAGGTGGTTGGAGGGCTGGGGCTGTAGCGGCCCGACCTCAGTCGGCAACCCGACGATGCACTCCCCGCACGCCCGTTAGCGCGGCTACTCCCGCGCGGCTCGCGGTCAGCTGCCAGAGGGGGTCGCCGTCGTCGCGCCGCCGCCGGTCACCGTCGCGGCCTTGGCCAGAGGCGCCCAGACGACGATGAGGAACGTCGCCAGCGGGCCGAGGAGCAGCGAGATCAGGAACCAGTTCCAGGCACTGCGTCCCTTCGTCTGGGCGAGGCCGGCGTTGATCAGGGCGAGCGAGCCCCACCAGGTGCCGTAGCTGGTCGTCGTGTTCATGTGCGTCTCCTGGTGGGGTGTGTCGCGGTGGCGGACTGGTCAGGCGGTGGGGCCGGAGCCCGTGTTGTGGAAGCGGGCGAGCAGCACCGCGAGGACGCTCATCTCGGCTGCGAGGGCTTGCCGTCCCGCCGGGGTGATGGCGGCCCAGGTGCGTGGTCGGCGCCCCTCGTACCCCTTGGTGATGAGCACGAGGCCCTGCTGAGCCAGCCCGTCGAGGTGGCGCCCGAGGTTGCCGTCGGTCAGGGCGAGCGTCCGCTTGAGGTAGGGGAAGTCGGCACGGCCCGCCTCGTCGAGGACGGTGAGGAGCGCGAGCCGGGTCTTCTGGTGGACGGCGTCGTCGAGGTCGAGAGCGGGGTGCGTGCCGGGCTCGGGGTTGGTCATCCCCCGGCCCGTTCGCGTCGGCGAATCACCAGCCCACCGACGACCAGCGCCAGTCCGAGCGCCACGTAGACCACGGGCTGCAGCCACCCCCAGACGGAGCCGAGGTCCTGGTTGGCCATGACCAACAGTCCTTCCGCGCCGCCGACGAGGCCGATCGCCGCTCCCCAGGTGCCGAGCAGCCGGTTGCGCTGCCAGGCGGCGATGACGACGAGGACCGCGGCCGGCCAGATCAACGGGATGAACACGCCGATGAACAGGACCGGCAGGAACAGGACGAGGATCACCGCGAGGGCCACGAGGTACGCACGGGTGGCGCTGCGGTAGGTGCGCTGGCCTTCGCCGACGCCGCCCTGGCCGGCGCGTCTGCGGGCCGACCACCACAGTGCGACCAGACCGACCATCGTGGCGAGCGGCCAGTACACCAGCAGGGTGAGGTGGCGACCTTCGGCGTGCAGCTGGCCGGCGTACACGCCGCCGATGGCGGCATACGCGACGATCAGCGCGCCGAAAACGAGCATGGGCACGGACGTGGCCCGCTGGTCGGCGCGGACGCGGGCACGGAGCCGGTCGAGGTCAGGCAGCAGCTGGTCGGGGTCGGTGCTGGTCATCGCTGCATCGGTCCTTCCGCTTGCCGAGAGCTCCCTGCGCGCAATTCACTCTGCGACACAGAGTACTCGGCTGTAGCGAGTCGAAGTCAACCGCACAGCACGAGCGAGCACGCGCGCTACATCAGCCGAACGTCCGCCCCTCGCCTCGGTACGTCGGCACGGTCCGCTCGACGACAGCCCCGCGCACGAGGTGCACCGCGTCGAACCGCTCCATGACCTCCCCGGCCTTCGCATGCCGGAACCACACGCGGTCGCCGACGTCGAGCTTGTCGGCACCGGATCCATGGAGCGGCGTCTGCACCTCACCGGCACCCTCGCGGCTGGTGAGCACGAGTCCGTGGGGATCGACCGGGCGCGGCAGTCGCGACCGGGTCGACGGCCCGGACGGGTCGGCGCCGCTGGTCTCGATCGAGCCGGAGCCGCCGGAGTTCACGAGCTCGAGGCGCTGGCCGAGCACCTGGTGGACGGCGTCGACCACACGGGAGCGGCGGCGGGCCAGGTCGGCGACGGACGCGCGCTTGACCGCACGGATGATCGGGCCGGAGTCGGGCAGCCCGGCGACCTGGGCCTCGTAAGGGTTACCGGGGTGGGCGGTGCTCGCGCGCCCGCCCCAGACTCCGCGGGTCAACCCGCCTTCTGGCGGCCGCAGGCCTCACCGCGTGAGGCTGCTCATCGGATTCCGAACGCGACGTCGTGACGGCTCTCCGCGTCGACCGCCGAGCGGTGCGGGAACTCCGGTGCACCATCGGCGATCGAGTAGGTGGGCGTGTAGCGCAGCGCAACCTCCGGCGATGCAGGAAGTAGCGCGCGCAGGGCACTCACGAGCACCTCGAGCGACGCGTCGCGCGCCTGCAGACTCAACATTCGAGCTTCGAGATGTGCGATCTCGGCCTGAATCTCGCGACGCTCCGCAGATGCGGCGTCGGTGGCGCCTCGATACACGTCTGTCCGGTACACGTCGACATTGGCACTGCTCTCCGTGTCCATCTCGCGGCCTTCCTCACTATTCGACATTTTGTCAGCATGGCGCGCGCCACCAGCGAACACATCTGTCGCGTAGGGTGAAATGCCGGGGAAAGCCGGTTGCCCTGTCGACGCGATGCGCTCGATGTCGAGCTGTGCGATCCCGACTGGCGTCAGCCTCCGGTCGGCCCCGAAGCCTGGGCACTTCTGCCTGAACGACCTCGTCGCGACCAGATCGCAGTCCTGTACGTCGAGAAGACTCTGGATGCGGACGACGCAGCAGACTCCCTGGCGTTCGAGACAGGTCGGAGCAAGACGGGCAAGCCGACGCTGCTCCCTCTGCACGCATCGACAGCGGAGGCCGCGTCAGCCGAACGTCCGCCCCTCTCCCCGGTACGTCGGCACGGTCCGCTCAACGACAGCTCCCCGCACGAGGTGGACCGCGTCGAACCGCTCCATGACCTCCCCGGCCTTTGCGTGCCGGAACCACACGCGGTCGCCGACGTCGAGCTTGTCGGCACCGGATCCATGGAGTGGCGTCTGCACCTCGCCGGCACCCTCGCGACTGGTGAGCACGAGCCCGTGGGGATCGACCGGGCGCGGCAGACGGGAGCGGGTCGACGGTCCGGACGCTACGTAGCCTCCGCCGAACGCGGTCGCGTAGCCCGGCGCGGGGACGCGGACGACGTCGAGCCCGAAGAACGCGGCGGGTCGCGGCGCGAACGCGCGGTAGCCGTCGAACAGGGTCGGCACGAACAGGCCGGAGCCGGCGGTGACCTCGGTGACGACGGGGTCGGCCGCGCTGGTCTCGATCGAGCCGGAGCCGCCCGAGTTGACGAGCTCGAGGCGACGGCCGAGCACCTGGTGGACGGCGTCGACCACACGGGACCGGCGGCGAGCCAGGTCGGCGACGGAGGCGCGCTTGACGGCGCGGATGATCGGGCCGGTGTCGGGCAGGCCGGCGACCTGGGCCTCGTAGAACATGACGCCGCGGACGTCGACGCCGTCGCGGTCCGCGAGCGCGCGGGCCAGGTCGGCCGCCTGCTGCGGGGTGTGGACGGGCGAGCGGCGGACGCCGATGTGGGTCGACAGCGGGCCGAGGTCGAGCCGCAGGGACGCGTCGACGTCGAGGCAGACGCGCAGCGGGTGCGCTCCGGGTCCGGCGGCGCGCTGGGCGATGACGACCTGCGCGACGTCGTCGACCATGAGCGTGATGGCACCGGCCGCGCGCTCGTCGGCCGCGAGGTCGCGCAGGGCGCCGGCGTCGACCGTGGGGTAGCCGACCAGCACGTCGGTGACGCCCTGCTCGACGAGCCACAGCGCCTCGCGCAGCGAGAACGCCATGACACCCGCGAAGCCGGGCCGGGCCAGCATGGCCTCGACGACGTTGCGAACCCGGACCGACTTGCTCGCGGCCCGGATGGGCACGCCGCCCGCACGCCGGACGAGGTCGGTCGCGTTGGCGTCGAGCGCGTCGAGGTCGACGACCGCGAGCGGTGCGGGCAGGTCGCGCGTCGCCTCGTCGAGGCGTGCGCCGAGGGTGGTCACTCGACCGTCCCGGTGCGGGCAGCGGCGTCCGCAGGCTCGTCGAGGACCTCGGGGCCGGAACCGTGGCCCGGGCCGACCGCGAAGCCGGGAGCGAGCAGGATGATGACGGCCGCGAGCACGAGCGGCACGACGAACCCGAACCGCAGGGTCGAGCCGGACGCGATGGCCCCGACCAGCACGCCGCCGAGGATCGCCCCGAGGTAGTTGAAGCTGTTGAGCCGGGCGATCACAGCGTTGGCGTGCGCGGGCGACAGCGCACCGGCCGCCGCGAAGCAGAGCGGCGCGACGACGCCCAGGCCGATGCCGGTGAGCGCGAACCCGGCGATCGCGAGCGGGGCCGAGTGCGCCAGCACGACCGCGAGCAGCCCCAGGGTGCCGAGCAGCCCGGCTCCTCGTATGACCGCCACGCGCCCCCAGCGCCGCACCGCGAAGTCCCCCGTGAGCCGCGAGACGAGCGTCGTGCCGACGTACGCGGCGTAGCCGAACGGGGCCACGTCGTGCCCGGCGCCCAGGACGTCGGCGACGTAGACCGTGCCCCACGTCGAGGACGCCGTGTCGACGACGTAGTAGGCGACGACCGCGGCACCGAGGAGCAGGATCCCGGACCATGGCAGGGCCCGGGCAGCTCGGGCCTCCTCGGCGCTGACCTCGAGGGGCGCGTCGTGGGAGCGCCAGCCTGCGCGCACGACCAGCCCGGCGACGGCCACGACGAGCACGGCGAGCAGCGGCAGCGCGACCTGCTGCGGGACGTCGTAGTGCTCGTAGGCCGACACGTACAGCGCTCCGAGCACTCCCGCCGCCGACCACGCGGCGTAGAACCCGGTGACGATGCTGCGCCCGTAGGCGCGCTGCAGCGAGACCGCCTGCATGTTGGTCCCGGCGTCGACCTGCCCCAGGCCGAGGCCGTAGAGCGCGAAGCCGAGGAAGAAGAACACGACGTTCGGCGCGAGCGCGATGACGAGGACTGCGGCCGCCACGGTGACCAGGCCCGAGACGAGGACGGATCGGCTGCCACCCGCACCGCGCGCGACGCGTTCGGCGACGACCGTCCCGACCGCGGCGAGGATGCCGACCCCGAGGATCGCCAAGGTGACGGCGTCGTCACCGATGCCGAAGCGGTCCTTGAAGCCCGGCAGGCTCGAGAGCAGCCCGGCGTAGGCGAGGCCCTGGGCGCCGAACGCGGACGCGACCGCGACCCGGGCACGCCGGTCGCGGGACGACGTCGGCTGACCCGGGTGCGGCGCGGCGTGCGGCGAGGTCACGCGGGCAGGGTCGCATGTTCGACGACGTGCCGCACTGTCCGCGCGGACTCGCCCTCGACGTGCTCGGCGGGCGTGACAGGTCCGTCGTCGGTGCCCGGGGCCGGCGCGGCCTGTGACTCGAGGAACCGCGCCAGGTCGAGCATGCCGACCCGCCCGGCCTCGGCGTCGCCGTCGACGAGCCATCCGAGCGTGAAGCCGTCGGCGATCGCGACGATGGTCCGCGCGAGCTGACGGTGCGGGAGCAACCACCGGATGCCGGCGCCCGCCTCGATGTTCTGCAGGAAGACCCCGAGCGCAGTCCAGGCACCCTCGTACTGGTCCATCGCGACGTGGCCCATCTCGGAGTGCCGCAGCGACGTGGTGGTCAGCTCGTAGCTGAGCAGCTGGGCACCGCGGTTCCCGATGATCCCGGCCCAGTAGTTCAGGACGGCTGCCTCGAGCAGGCTGTGGAGGTCGGGCGCGTCGGCGATGTCCCCGATGCCCGCGACGTTCTGCTCGGTGATGGCTGCGGCGACGGCCCGGAGGAGCTCGTCCTTGTCGAGGAAGCAGTAGTGGACGACTCCGAGCGACACGCCCGCCTCGGCGGCCACGGCCCGCACGGTCGCGGCGTCGATGCCGTCCCGGCACGCGACGCGGAGTGCCGCGTCGATCAGCTGTGCGCGTCTTTCTGCGACCGGCATCCGGCTCATGGTCTCCCCCGTCTCCGCACACGCGCACAGCCGAGGACCTGCCCCGTCAGCGCGTGCACGCCCTGTTCGTCAATTTCATCCCGCGCCATGACAGTAGTCAAGAGATCTGAGCACTTGACTTGGACGCCCGACCAGAACCAAGGTCTCCACCATGAGCCCGCGCAGCACGCCCGACATCTGGCACAACTGGGCCCGGACCGAGACCGCCACACCGGCACGCGTCGCCCACCCCCGCGACGTGGACGAGCTCGTCGCGACTGTCCGCAGCGCCGACGGCCTGCGCGTCCGCGCCGTCGGCGCCGGCCACTCCTTCACGGGCGCTGCCGTGACCGACGGCGTCCAGGTGCACCTCGACGCCCTGAGCGGCATCGAACGGGTCGCGACGCAGCCCGACGGCACCGCGCACGTCACCGTCGGCGCAGGCACCCGCCTGTCCGACCTCAACCTGGCGCTCGCTGCGCGCGGGCTCGCGATGCGCAACCTCGGCGACATCGACCGCCAGACCATCGCCGGTGCCATCTCCACCGGCACGCACGGCACCGGAGCGCGGCTCGGCGGGCTCGCGTCGCAGGTCGTCGGCGTGCGCGTCGTGACCGCCCAGGGTGACGTCGTCGAGGCCTCGCCCGCCGAGCGTCCCGACCTGTTCGAGGTGGCACGGCTCGGGCTCGGCAGCGTCGGCCTGCTGGCCGCGGTCACCCTCGACGTCGTGCCGGCGTTCCGGCTGCGCGCCGTCGAGGAGCCGTGGGCGCTGGACGCCGTCCTCGACCGCCTGACCGGGCCTGACGGGCTCGTCGAGGCCAACGACCACTTCGAGTTCTACTGGTTCCCGCACACCCGCCGGGCCCTGACCAAGCGCAACAACCGCGCGCCCGACGACGATCGCGAACCCCTCAGCCCGGTCCGCGCGTGGGTCGACGACGAGCTGCTCTCGAACACGCTGTTCGCCGCGACGAACCACCTCACGGCGACCGTCCGCAGCCTCACCCCGCAGGTCAACGCGTTCGCCGCCCGCGCGCTCTCGGCCCGGACCTACACGGCGCCGTCGTACGAGGTCTTCGCCTCCCCGCGACGCGTGCGCTTCCGCGAGATGGAGTACGCGATCCCCCGCGACGCGGTCCGCCCGGCCCTGGCCGAGATCGAGCGCTGGCTGGCCGCGACCGGCGAGCGCATCCCGTTCCCCGTCGAGGTGCGGTTCGCGGCGCCCGACGACGTCTGGCTGTCCACCGCCTACCAGCGCGAGAGCGCGTACATCGCCGTGCACCAGTACGTCGGGCTGCCGTACGTGCGGTACCTCCGCGCGGTCGAGCGAATCATGGCCGGGTTCGACGGTCGTCCGCACTGGGGCAAGCTGCACTGGCTGGACGCCGACCGGCTGACCCAGCTCTACCCCCGGTTCGCCGACGTGCAGCGCGTCCGTGCGGCGGCCGACCCCGACGGCATGTTCGCGAACGACTACCTCGACCGCGTGCTCGGCCCGGTGCGCTGAGCGGTCACCTGCCCGGACCAGCCCCGTCGGAACATGACCCGGCGGCGACGCGTTACGCCGGTATGAGCCGAGCAGTCGTTGCCACCGCCTACGGCGGTCCCGAGGTCCTCTCCGTGGTCGACGTCGCGGTTGCCGAGCCCGGTCCGGGCGAGGTGCTCCTCGACGTCCGCGCTGCCGGCGTCAACCCGATCGACTGGAAGCTCTACAGCGGAGCGTTCGGGACCGACCCCGCCCGACTGCCGATGCGGCTCGGGCTCGAGGTCGCCGGGGTCGTGCTCGCCGTCGGGCCCGGTGTCGAGGACATCCCGGTCGGCGACCACGTCATCGCGACCGGGGTCCACGGCGGGTACGCCGAGATGGTCCTCGCGCCCGTCGCGCGCCTCGCCCCCAAGCCCGCACGGGTCTCGTGGGCCGAGGCGTCCGGCCTGCTGCTCACGGGCAGCACGGCCTGGCACACCCTCGAGGCGACGGGCGTCGGCGCAGGCGACGTCGTCCTGGTGCACGGCGCGTCGGGCAGTGTCGGACGATTCGTCGTCCAGCTCGCCCGCATCCGCGGCGCACAGGTCGTCGCGACCGCGAGCGAGGCGACCCACGCCGACCTGCGTTCGCTGGGCGCCACGCCCGTCACCTACGGGCCGGGCCTCGCCGACCGGGTCCGGGAGGCGGCCGCAGCGCTCGGACCGGTGACCGTCGCGATCGACACGGTGGGCACCGACGAGGCGCTCGACGTGTCGGTCGAGCTCGTCGCCGACCGCTCCCGCATCGCGACGATCGCGGGCTTCGCCCGGGCGAGCGGGCTCGGGATCCAGCTGCTCGGCAACGGACCCGGGGCCGACCCCGGCACGGAGATCCGTGCCGCCGCGATCCCCCAGCTCGTCGAGCTCGCGGCCGACCGACGGCTCGTCGTCGCGGTCGCGCGCACCTACGCGCTCGACGAGGTCGCCCAGGCGCACCGCGACAGCATCGCGGGTCACGCCCGCGGGAAGCTCGTGCTCCTGCCGTAGCGGGCCGGCCCCAGCGTCAGCACGCCGTCGGGTCCGTCGAGATGTCGTCGCGTCCGTCGAGCGGGGCGTCCTTCGAGCGGGCCGTCCGGCGAGGCCTTCCCGTCAGTCGAGCGTGGCTCGGCGGGCAGCCGCGGCGACCCGACGGAGCTCGATCCCCGGTGCGAGCGGCGGAGCAGCGGCGATGACGTCGTGGCTGAGAACCGTGCCGACGGCCTCGTCGAGAGCAGCCAGACCGCCCATGGTCGCCGACAGGACCTCAGCCGGGACGCGCACCCGCAACCGGACCCGAGGAGCCGCAGGCGTGCGCTGAGGGAGCTCCCTCACGCGCTCCACCGAACCTGTCGGGGTCTGGTACGTCATCGTCACGGAACCGGACGGTACCGGACATCTGGCCGGCTTGCGAGCCGCTTCAGAAGACCTCACCCGTCGAGCTGCGCGGACGACGTGCCGGTCCCCCGCGACCGACCGTCGATCTCGGCAGCGAGCGCCTGCAGGTCCTCGAGCACCCGCTGCACGACGAGCCGTTCGGCCCGGTCCACGCGCGCGAGCGCATCGATCCGTCGGCCCGCACGCACCCCCGTCAGAGGCACGAGGCGGACGCCCGGCTCGTGCCCGGACGTGTACCTCGGCAGCAGCGAGATCCCATGACCGGCGGCCACCATGGCCTCTGCCACGTGGAAGTCGTTGATGCGTTGCGTGATGCGCGGCGCGAAGCCCGAGCGCGTCGCGACCGCCGCAAGCACCGTCGCGACGGGGAACCCCTCCCGCACCGCGATCCACTCCTCGCCGACGAGGTCGTCGGGATGCACCTCGGCCCGGCTCGCGAGGCGGTGCCCGACGGGGACTGCCACGTCGAGGGGCTCGCGCAGCAGCGGCACCACGTGCACCGGCACCCCGCCGGCGGCCCAGTCGTGGCTGCTGTCGGGTCGGTGCGCGACGACGACGTCCATGCGGTCCGTGAGCGCGGCGAAGTCGTCCTGGGCGACGTCCTCGTCGGCGCACTCCAGCGTGATGCCCCCGCGGGCCGCGACGCGCGTCAGGAGCCCCGGCAGGAACATCTGCGCCCCGCTCTGGAACGCGCTGACGCGCACGGTGCCCTCGGGCCGCGCGAGGTACGCATCGGTC
>DASVMA010000029.1:0-8144 GCA_036384595.1 Cellulomonas sp.
GGCGCCCGCGCGCCGCGCGAGCTCGAGGGCGAGCCGGGTCTTCCCGGCGCCGCCGACGGCGACGAGCGTGACGAGCGGCTCGCGTGCGAGCTCGTCCTCGAGCTGCACGAGGTCGCCCTCCCGACCGACGAGGGTCGTGAGGGGTCGGCGCCACGAGGTGGGGGTGCGCACCTGGTGCGGCGCGGGCGCGGACGGGGTGGTCGACGGGGCAGCGGCTGGACCGGGGGAGGCCAGCTCACCGCGCAGCAGCGCGAGGTGCACCGCGGCGACGACCGGCGAGGGGTCCGTCCCGTACTGCTCGGCGAGCTCGGACCGGAGCTGGTCGAGGACATGGAGGGCCTCGGCATCACGTCCCTGGGCGGCCAGCGCCCGCACGAGCAGCGCGACGAGCGGCTCGTCGGGCGGGGTACGCAACGCGAGCGCGCGCAGGTCGTCGAGCGCGTCGACCTCGCCGGTCGCGAGCGCGGCCTCGGTACGCAGCGCGACGACGTCGGCGAGCAGCCGGACGGTCCGCGCCGCGAGGTGACCGTTGGCGGGGGTACCGGCCGCGGGGGAGCCCGCCATCGTGGCGACGGTCGGGTCGTCGAACAGGTCCCGTGCCGTCCGAGCGGCGTCGAGGGCTGCGCGCGGCGAGCCGTCCCGGAGGTCGCGGCGTCCCCGCGCGAGCAGCGCCTCGGCCTCGACGACGTCGACCGTGAGGCCATCGAGCGGCAGGCGGTAGCCGTCGGTCGCCAGGGCGACGGCGAGCCCGGTACGGCGCACGCGCGCGACGAGGGCCTGCAGCGCGCCGACCTCGTCGTCGGGTGGCGAGCCGTGCCAGACCGACTCCACGAGCGAGGCGTGCGGGACGACCCTGCCCCGCGCGTCGACGAGCGCACGCACGAGGTCGGAGAGCCGCTGCCCGCGCACGGCCGTGCCGTCCACCGCGAGGCTCCCCAGGACCGTGATCTGCACGGGCCCAGCATCGCGTACGCACGACGGCTGCGGATCCCCCGCGGCGCGCCGGGCCGTCCGGGAGGCGACGCGCGGGACGAATCGGACGGGCACACGCGGCTCGGCTGTGGAGGGCGTTGTGGACGGTGGTGTGAACCGTCTGTGGACGGCCGCGAACGTGCAGGTCCGGGGCTCTGTCAGTGCTCCGAGATACGCTCACTTATCCACAGACGGGTGAAAAACGACACTGCTGTAACACTAGGAGTTGTGGTGAGGTGCATCTCCGACCACTAGGTGTAGTGTCATCTCTCATCCGCAGCGGGGGCATGCGGACCTGAACATGGATCACAGACACCACCAAGAACCACCATCAACTCACTGACTCGGGGGAGCCACGATGACGATCACGGTCTACAGCAAGCCGTCCTGCGTGCAGTGCACCGCGACGTACCGCGCCATGGACAAGCTGGGCTTCGACTACGAGGTCGTCGACATCAGCCAGGACTCGGACGCCCGTGACTACGTCATGTCGCTCGGTCACCTGCAGGCTCCCGTGGTCGTCGCCGACGGTCACCACTGGTCGGGCTACCGCCCGGACCAGATCAAGGCGCTCGCCGAGCGCATGGCGGTCGCAGTCGCCTGACCGCACCGGCGGCCGGTGCACGGCACACCCCGATCCGTCCGCACGGCGTCGACCGGGTTCGAGACCTGGCCTGAGAACTACTGATCCGTCCGAGACGTGGGAGCGGCACCGTGAGCTCACTTGTCTACTTCTCCAGCGTCTCGGAGAACACGCGGCGGTTCGTGGAGCGGCTCGGGTTCGAGTCGCAACGGATCCCGCTGACCCCCAAGCAGCCCTTCCTGAAGGTCCATGAGCCGTACGTCCTGGTGGTCCCCACCTACGGCGGCGGCAACGAAGGCGGCGCCGTACCGCGGCAGGTCGTCAAGTTCCTCAACGACGAGGGCAACAGATCACACCTCCGCGGCGTCATCGCGGCAGGCAACACCAACTTCGGAGCGGCGTACTGCATCGCGGGAGACATCGTCGCCGCGAAGTGCCAGGTCCCGTACCTGTACGCCTTCGAGCTCCTGGGAACGAACGAGGACGTGACCCGCGTCCGTGAAGGATTGAGGACATTTTGGCAGCGACAGCGACCGACACCGGCGTGACGACGCAGATGGACTACCACTCGCTCAACGCGATGCTCAACCTCTACGGACCGGACGGCAAGATCCAGTTCGACAAGGACCGTGAGGCTGCGCGGCAGTACTTCCTGCAGCACGTCAACCAGAACACCGTCTTCTTCCACGACCTCGCGGAGAAGCTCGAGTACCTGGTCGAGAACAAGTACTACGAGCCCGAGATCCTCGCCAAGTACGACGCGGCGTTCATCAAGAGCCTCTTCGAGCACGCGTACTCGAAGAAGTTCCGGTTCCAGACGTTCCTCGGCGCCTTCAAGTACTACACGTCGTACACGCTCAAGACGTTCGACGGGAAGCGCTACCTCGAGCGCTTCGAGGACCGCGTCTGCATGGTCGCCCTCACGCTCGCGGACGGCGACCCGGACGTCGCGATCTCGATCGTCGACGAGATCATCTCGGGCCGGTTCCAGCCCGCGACCCCGACCTTCCTCAACTCGGGCAAGGCGCAGCGCGGCGAGGCCGTGTCGTGCTTCCTGCTCCGCATCGAGGACAACATGGAGTCCATCGCGCGCGGCATCAACTCCGCGCTGCAGCTCTCCAAGCGCGGTGGCGGTGTCGCGCTGCTCCTGAGCAACATCCGCGAGCACGGCGCGCCGATCAAGCACATCGAGAACCAGTCGTCGGGCGTCATCCCCGTGATGAAGCTCCTCGAAGACTCCTTCTCGTACGCGAACCAGCTCGGCGCGCGTCAGGGTGCCGGCGCGGTGTACCTGCACGCGCACCACCCCGACATCATGCGGTTCCTCGACACGAAGCGTGAGAACGCCGACGAGAAGATCCGCATCAAGACGCTGTCGCTCGGTGTCGTCATCCCCGACATCACGTTCGAGCTCGCCCGCAAGAACGAGCCGATGTACCTGTTCTCGCCGTACGACGTCGAGCACGTCTACGGCGTGCCGTTCGCGGACATCTCCGTGACCGAGAAGTACCACGAGATGGTCGACGACTCGCGGATCCGCAAGACGCGCATCGACGCCCGCGAGTTCTTCCAGACGCTCGCCGAGCTGCAGTTCGAGTCCGGCTACCCGTACTTGATGTTCGAGGACACGGTGAACAAGGCCAACCCCATCAAGGGGAAGATCACGCACTCGAACCTGTGCTCCGAGATCCTCCAGGTCTCGACGCCGTCGACGTACAACGAGGACCTGTCGTACAGCCACGTCGGCCGCGACATCTCGTGCAACCTCGGCTCGATGAACATCGCGCTCGCGATGGACTCGCCCGACTTCGGCCGGACGGTCGAGGTCGCGATCCGCGCCCTGACCGCGGTCTCGGACCAGACGAGCATCGAGTCGGTGCCGTCGATCAAGCGGGCCAACGCCGGCGGCCACGCGATCGGGCTGGGCCAGATGAACCTCCATGGCTACCTGGCTCGCGAGCGTGTGCACTACGGGTCCGCCGAGGGCCTCGACTTCACGAACATGTACTTCTACACGGTCGCGTACCACGCGATCCGTGCGTCGAACCGGCTCGCGATCGAGCGGAACAAGGCGTTCGACGGCTTCGAGGACTCGACGTACGCGACGGGTGCCTACTTCGACAAGTACGTGTCCCAGACCTGGGAGCCCAAGACGGCCCGCGTCCGTGAGCTGTTCGAGCAGGCCGGCGTCGCGATCCCGACGCAGGACGACTGGAAGGCGCTGTCGGCGTCCGTCCAGGAGCATGGCCTGTACAACCAGAACCTCCAGGCCGTCCCCCCGACGGGCTCGATCTCCTACATCAACCACTCGACGTCGTCGATCCACCCGGTCGCCTCGAAGATCGAGATCCGCAAGGAGGGCAAGATCGGGCGCGTCTACTACCCGGCGCCCTTCCTGACGAACGACAACCTCGAGTACTACGACGACGCGTACGAGATCGGCTACGAGAAGATCATCGACACGTACGCCGAGGCGACCCAGCACGTCGACCAGGGCCTGTCCCTGACGCTGTTCTTCAAGGACACCGTGACGACGCGCGACATCAACAAGGCGCAGATCTACGCATGGCGCAAGGGCATCAAGACGCTCTACTACATCCGCCTTCGCCAGCAGGCGCTCGAGGGCACCGAGGTGGAGGGTTGCGTCAGCTGCATGCTGTGAGGCAGGCGCATGCTGGGTGCAGGACCGCGGTGCGGTGGACCATGACGACGACGGAGAAGTGATGCACGAGAAGCTCAAGCTGGTCAGCAGTGTCCAGGCCATCAACTGGAACCGTCTCGAGGACGACAAGGACGCCGAGGTCTGGGACCGCCTGGTCGGCAACTTCTGGCTCCCCGAGAAGATCCCGCTGTCCAACGACATCCAGTCGTGGGGCACGCTGACCCCGCAGGAGCAGCAGCTCACGACGCGGGTCTTCACGGGCCTGACCCTCCTGGACACCATCCAGGGCACGGTCGGCGCGGTGAGCCTGATCCCCGACGCGATCACGCCGCACGAGGAGGCGGTGTACACCAACATCGCGTTCATGGAGTCGGTCCACGCGAAGTCGTACTCGTCGATCTTCTCGACGCTCAACACCACGCCTGAGATCGACGACGCCTTCCGCTGGTCGGAGGAGAACCCCAACCTCCAGCGCAAGGCCGAGATCGTCATGAAGTACTACCGGGGCGACGACCCGCTCAAGCGCAAGGTCGCCTCGACCCTGCTCGAGTCGTTCCTGTTCTACTCGGGCTTCTACCTGCCCATGTACTGGTCGAGCCGCGCGAAGCTCACCAACACGGCCGACCTCATCCGCCTGATCATCCGTGACGAGGCCGTGCACGGGTACTACATCGGCTACAAGTTCCAGAAGGGCCTCGAGAAGGTCTCCGAGGCGGAGCGTGCGGCGATCAAGGAGTACACGTTCGAGCTGCTCTTCGAGCTGTACGACAACGAGGTGGAGTACACGCAGGACCTCTACGACGGCGTCGGTCTGACCGAGGACGTCAAGAAGTTCCTGCGCTACAACGCCAACAAGGCGCTCATGAACCTGGGCTACGAGGCGCTGTTCCCGCGCGACGAGACGGACGTCAACCCGGCGATCCTCTCGGCGCTGAGCCCGAACGCCGACGAGAACCACGACTTCTTCTCGGGGTCCGGCTCGTCGTACGTCATCGGCAAGGCAGTGAACACCGAGGACGAGGACTGGGAGTTCTGACGGTCTGACAGCCTGACCACCGAGAGAGCCGGACCGCGCACGAGCGGTCCGGCTCTCTCGGCCTGGTGCCGAGCTCCGCGGTCAGGGGCGCCGCACGGTGGGCCGGTCAGTCCGGCTCAGGGGTGCGGCCGGACCGCCTCGGCGAAGTGCCGCACGAGGTCTGCGGCCACGGGCACGAGGTCCCGCTCGCCGATGACCAGGCTCGGGTCGTGCGACCGCATCCTGGACGCGTCAGCGAGCGCGGTCATCGGGTCGACGCCGGCGTCGGCCAGGAAGGCCACCAGCACCGCGCGCGCGGCCTCCGAGTACTCCCCGCCCGCGTCGACCGCCACCTCCGCGATGATCAGCGCCGTCATGGCGACGTCGAGGGCCGCCGTGCCTGCGCGGGCATTGACCCAGTCGACGACTGCCGGCCCGTGGGCCTCGGTGAGGACGACGTTCGCCGGGTGGAGGTCCAGGTGGACGACCACCTCGCCGACCCGGGCCGGACGCCCGGGCAGGCTGATCGCCGGGATGGCGTGGAGCCGGGTGTGGAGGTCCGCGAGGATGCGGGCCGCCTCGCGCACGCTGGTCTCGTCGGCCGCGAGGGACTGCAGGAGCGTGGGGCCGTGAAGCCACTCCATCTCGAGGTCAGGGCCCTCGGCGCGGTAGACGCGCGGCGCCGGGAACCCGTGCGCTGTGACGTGGCGGACGATGCTCGCCTCGACGTCCGTGCTGCGACCCGAGCGGTTGCGCCGCAGGACACGCTCCTCGTCGAGCGCGAACACGTCGGCGTCACGGCCGGAGGAGACGGGGGTTCCCAGGTCGACGTGCGGCCACGACTCAGCAGCCGGCGCGTCCTGCGACCCGGTGGCAGCGCTGTCGCCATGCCCGCCGTTGTGATGGGCGAGTCCCCTGATCCCCATGAAATGACGGTAACCGCGTTCGCGGAATATGTCCTTCTGTTGGGGACACGAAGGTCGCGGCCGGATGAGTCCCGGGTCGCGGCGGGTCTCAGCCGGCAGGTCTCAGCGGGAGAGCTCGGTCAGGAGCTGCACGGCGCGCTCGTGCGTTCCGGGGAGGGCCTCGAACCAGAGCCGCGGCGGTTGCCGGACGAGGTCCTGGACGTCGAGCAGCCCGGCCTGGTGGGTGACATGGGCCCGGACGGCGCGGACCTGCCCACCGAGACCCGGGCCGCGTTCGGTCAGGATGGCGAACAGTCCGCCGCCCAGGGTCGCCATCGGATGACCGAGCCCGTACGCGTCGCGCAGCGCGGAGCCGACGGCGGCCGAGCGCGCCATCCGGGTCCACGGCGAGACGTCCGCGGCGGCCACGTCGACGAGCAGCAGGCAGTGCGTGAGGCCGGCAGAAGACTCCGCCCGGCCCGCCACGCCGTACGTCTCGGCCAGGCGGGTGCCGAGGAAGTCGCGGGTCGGCAGGCCCGACTCGGGGTCGATGCACGAGCCGGAGGTCGGCACGCCGGCCTGCGCCTCGGCCCAGCCCTCGCACAGCGCGCGGACGACGGCGAGCGGCGGTTCGGCGATACCGGTCGAGCGGTACAGGCACGCGAGGTCGTCGATGGTCTCGGCGATGCCGACGCCGTCGAACCCGCGGTCCGATCCGAGCCGCGCGGCGGCACCCGAGGCGTCGGCGCTCGTGAGCACGGCTTCGACGAGCGCGTCGACGGCAGGGTGGTACCAGTCGGACGGCCGGAGCCAGACCGACTGCTCGCTCTGGTGCCTCCAGCTCTCGCGAAGACTCGGCGGGAGCGCGGGGATGCCCGGTCGCGGTGTGGCCACGACTGATGAGAGTGGCGGACGACGAGATCGTGACGCGAGTTCGACCACGTCTTTGCGGACACGTCTCGTGGACGCCCGTCTTGTGAGGGGCGCATGCGGTGAAACGTCCTGATGTGGCACCCTGAGGGCCAGGGCGACCGATTCGTCGGAATGTGCGCGGCCTCCGGTGCCGGATGCTGCGCGCCGCACAGTGGTCGAGCGCTGGCGAGGAGGGGTGAGTGTCGAGCAACGCGCAGGTCGCCGGTGCGATCCTCAGCGATGCCGAGCTGATCACCGCTGCTCGCGCCGGCGACTCGAGCGCGTTCGGCCAGCTCTACGAGCGCCATGCAGGTGCCGCGTGGGCGGTCGCACGCCAGTACACGAACTCGCAGGCGGACGCCGAGGATGTCGTCGCTGACGCGTTCACGAAGGTGTGGACCGTGGTCTCGGGCGGCGGCGGCCCCGACGTCGCGTTCCGTGCCTATCTGTTCACGGTCATCCGCCGCCTCGGGATGCTGCGCGTCGAGGGTGGCCGTCGCGTCATGCCGACCGACGACGCCGCGACGTTCGAGGCCGCGTTCGGTGACCAGGAGTCCACGGAGAACCCTGCGCTGGCCGGGTTCGAGCGCGGCGTCGTCGCGCGCGCGTTCCGCACGCTCCCCGAGCGCTGGCAGGCCGCGCTCTGGTACACGGAGGTCGAGTCGCTCACCCCGGCGCAGATCGCCCCGCTCCTGGGGCTGACCGCGAACGGAGTCGCGGCGCTGGCCTACCGTGCGCGCGAGGGCCTGCGGCAGGCGTACCTCCAGATGCATCTGCAGCAGCCGCTCGACCTGGGCTGTCGCGACATCGCCGGCAAGCTCGGGGCCTACGTGCGCGGTGGGCTCGCCCGGCGCGAGACCGCCCAGGTCGACGAGCACCTCGAGTCGTGCGGTCGCTGCCGCGCGCTCGTGCTCGAGCTCGGCGACGTCAGCCACGGCATGCGTGGCGTCATCGCGCCGCTCGTCCTCGGTGTGCTGGGGCTCGGTGCACTCACGCACCCGCTGCCCGTCGGCGGTGGGGTCGCTGCCGGTGTCGCTGCGCTCGGCAACGGATCCGCGGCAGGCGGCGGTGCTGGCGCGGGCACAGGCGCGGGTG
>DASVMA010000030.1:0-3363 GCA_036384595.1 Cellulomonas sp.
CGCCACGCCGGCCACATGGACATCCTGCGCGAGCTGATCGACGGTGCCACCGGGGACCACCAGCCCGACGACGCCTGACCGGACCGCGCGACGACGCGACCAGGCGCTCAACCGGCCTTCGGACCGCCCTTGCCGGACCCGTGCCCTGACGACTTCGACTTCGACTTCGCCTTGCCCTTCGCGGCCCCGGTCGCCTTGCCCTTGGGCTTTCCGCCGTCCGCAGCCTTCGGCTTCGCGAGCTCGGCGGCGGCCTCCGGCTTCGCCACCTCGGGCTTCGCCTTCGCACCCTCGGCAGGCTGCGGCTTCGCGCTGCCAGCGGTCGTCGTCCGGACCGGCGCGGCCACCACGGCGTGCAGCTCGTCACCGCCGGTGTCCCGGCCGGGCTGGAGGTCCTGGGCTCGGTGAGCGATGAGGCGGCGCAGGTCCGCGACCGTCACGACCCGCGCGTCGTCCACCCGCTCGGCGACCCGCTGGTCGATCCACTCCCGCAGCATCGCGGTGACCTTGACACCCTCGTCGTGCGCGATGAGCCGTGCGGCGTCGAGCGTGGCCACCGGCAGACGGATCGCGATCCCCACCATCGGGCCGCCGGCGGCGAGGCCCTCGGCGACGAGGTCGAGCTCGGCTGACACAGGCGGCACCTCGCCGAGGGGCTCGTCCGCACCCAGGTCGTCCACGGTCATGTCAGCGTCCTTCCGGTCGAGCCGTGCGTCGGCACCGACGCGAGCCCATCGTGCACCCGAACGAGGCTTCTGCGGGTGAGATCGCGTCCGCGTCCAGCGACTACGTGCCCGCGGAGAGCCAGTGGGCCGGCCGGGTCAACGGCGGATCGACCTGGGTGCGCTGGTCGCCCTTCGCTGCCGCGAGCTGGAACTGCGTGACGAACAGGCTGCCCGTGAGGTCAGCGCCCGAGAGCTCCGCACCGCGCAGGTCGGCCCCGATGAGGTCAGCACGGCGCAGGTCGGCGCCGCGCAGGTCCGCGCCGATGAGGTACGCGCCGCGCAGGTCGGCCCCGCGCAGATCCGCTCCGCGCAGCTTCGCCCCCATGAGATCGGCGCCTCGGTGCTGCGCCGCAGGGCGCCCGACCTCGGCGCGCACCAGCTCGCTGACGGCGAGCAGGACAGTGTTGACGGTCGCCCGGTGCGCGGCGACGTCGAGGTGCTCGAGGTCCTGCGGCGGAAGTCGGGTGAGGCGTTCGGTCTCGTCGAGCGCCTGCTGCGCCGCGGCCGCCAGTGAGGCTGCGGCGCGGCGCGTGAGCGCGTCGGTGAGGTACCACAGCAGCTCGTGGAGCTGGCGGACGACGGGGAACACCGCGAACATCTGCGTCGCGGTCTGCTGCGACGTCCGCCAGTCGCGGCCGCCGAAGGTCACCTGCGAGACCTTCTGCCCCGCGCCGAAGCAGTCGTAGGCCGTGCAGCCGGGGAACCCGCGCTCCCGCAGACGGTCGTGGATGCCGCAGCGGAGCTCGGTCTGCAGGTGCGTGCACGGCTCCCCCGCCGCCTTCGTGATCGCGAAGTCGGCCGAGGCGGTGAACGGGAGCGCGACGCAGCACAACGCGAAGCAGTGTGCGCAGTCGGCGCGCAGCACGGACGGGCCGGCTGCAGGCACGGAGTCTGGCACGTCGCCTCCTGGGTTGATCTCGCGGTCCCCGCGGTCTCGTCGGCCGCGGCGTCGCACCGCGGCTCGGACACCCATGATGCCTCGCCGCGCGACGGCGTACCGCTACAGGTCGTTGCCGGCGTACGAGAGGTTGAAGCTCTTGTTCGCCACGGGGAAGTCCGGGACGATCGTGCCGGTCAGCGCGACCGGCAGGGCCGGCCAGGTCATGAACGACGGGTCGACGATCTTGAGCCGTGCCAACGTGCCGCCCGGTCCGAGCTCGACCCGGTGCACGGTCGTGCCGCGCCAGCCCTCGACGAGCCCGACCCCTGAGACCTGACCGCTCGGGACGCCGTGCGGTCGCTCGCGGTGCACCGTCCCCGGGCGCGCGTCCTGCAGCAGGAGGTCGAGCAGCGCGACACTGGCCCGGACCTCGCCGGCGCGCACCAGGAACCGGGCCAGAACGTCGCCCTCGCTGCGCACGACCGAGGTGACCTGGGTGGTCGCGGGGTGGAACGGGTGGTCCCGGCGGGCGTCGTGGTCCACCCCGCTGGCCCGGGCGACGTACCCGAGCGCGCCGATCTGGCGGACCTGGTCGTCGCGCAGCACCGCCGTCCCGGTGAACCGGTCCCGGACGACGCTGTTGGCCAGCGCGAGGTCGACGATCTCCGCGACCTCGGCCGCGACCTCCGCGAGCTGGCCCGAGGTCGGCAGCTGACCGACGCGTGCGCCGCCCGGCATGACGGCTCCACGCAGCAGGCGGTGACCCGTGACGTCGGCGTTCAGGCGCAGCAGCCGCTCGCGCACCCGCAGCGCGTGCGCGTTGAGGATGCCGAAGCCGACGTCGTTGCACAGTGCGCCGAGGTCGGCGACGTGGTTGTACAGGCGCTCGAGCTCCAGCAGCACGGCACGCAGGAGGCCGGCCTCGGCGGGCACGTCCCAGTCGTAGGCGTCCTCGACCGCGAGGCAGTAGGCCAGCGCATGCCCGAGGCTCGTGTCGCCCGAGACCCGCTCGGCGAGCAGGAGGGCGTCCGCCGGTGTGCGCCCCTCAGCCAGCTTCTCGATCCCCTTGTGAGTGAACCAGAGTCGGGCCTTGAGCTTGAGGATGGTCTCGCCGACGACGGAGAACCTGAAGTGACCGGGCTCGATGAGCCCCGCGTGGATCGGGCCGACCGGGATCTCGTAGACCCCGGGACCCTGCACCGTCACGAACGGGTAGGCCTCGTCGACCGCGCCGAACTCGGGAGCGGGTCCCGCGTCGGACCGCATCGCGTACCAGCCGACGGGCCAGTGCTGGTGGCGCACGAGGCGCCGCGGCAGCGGGTGGCCGAGCGGCACGATGCCGTACAGGTCGCGCATCTCACGCTCGAACCGACCCGCCGGGAACGACAGGGCCGCGAGGGACGGCACCTCGGGTGCGCCCCGATCCGTGCGGAGCACGAGCTCGACCCGACGGTCGGGGTTGCCCGCCGTGAACAGGTACACGACGCGGAAGGCGTCCGGGTCCTCGTGGGCAGCCACGAGCGCGAGCCGGTAGCCGTCGTCGAGCAGCGCGCCGACCCCGGTTGCGAGCTCCGCAGGACTGACCTCACGCCGGCTCGACGTCGGACGGTTCACGGTGTCCCCACGATCAGTGCGGCTGCGCGGAGCAGCGATTCGAGCGGCCAGGCGACGACGCCGAGCACGGCGAGCACCGCGAGACCCGTGACGAGCGGCGCGACCCCCGCTGCCGCGCGCACCGGCGCGATCGTCGGCGCGCGCGTC
>DASVMA010000031.1:0-2031 GCA_036384595.1 Cellulomonas sp.
ATGCCCGACGGCGGCCAGATCCGGGTCGTGGCCCTCGCCGTCGGCCCCGACGCGCGCGACCGGGGTGTGGCGGCAGAGCTGCTCGCCGCGCTCGACCCGGACCAGGTCTGGGGCGTCGTCGACGCGCGCACCAAGCCGCGCGACAGCGCACGCTGGCTGACGGAGGTGGGGGAGCGGCGACGGGTCGACGCGCTCGCGGTCCGCGGCCTGTTCGAGACGACGCAACCAGGCACGGTGCTCGACCTCGGCGTCCCGGTCGCCTGGTTCGACGGCATCCCGGCCACGGGCGTCGCCTGGGCCGCGGCGCTCAGCCAGCACCTGCAGCCCGGCGTCCGCTGGGACTGACCTGCGCGTCCCGACCCCGGGTCACGTCGTCGCCCGGATCGCCAGGTAGGGTCGGGGAATGCTGGTCCTGAGCCGTCGAGTGGGCGAACGCCTCATGATCGGCGACGACATCGTCGTCACCGTGATCGAGGTGCGCGGCGACGGTGTGCGCCTGGGGATCGACGCCCCCCGCGAGGTGCGCGTGCACCGTGCCGAGGTCCTCGAGGCCGTGCGGGCGGCCAACGTCGCAGCGAGCGCGGTCGACGACGACGCGGTCGCCCAGCTGCGGAGCCTGATCCCGACCACTCCTCAGCCCCCCGAATCCCTCACGCAGGAGACCCAGCCGCCGATCGGCTGAGTGCTCGCCCCGGGACCGCCGGCGCGGGCCCTGGGAGGCACGCGTGGAGGACATGGACGAGATCGTCCGCGAGTTCTTGGTCGAGAGTCACGAGAACCTCGACCAGCTCGACCAGGACCTGGTCGCGCTCGAGAGCACCCCCGGGTCGCGCGAGCTGCTGAGCAGCATCTTCAGGACGATCCACACGATCAAGGGCACGAGCGGCTTCCTGGCGTTCTCGCGCCTCGAGCAGGTGACGCACGTGGGCGAGAGCCTGCTGGTCGACCTGCGCGACGGGCGTCGCTCGATGGACCAGTCGACGACCGACGTGCTGCTGCACCTCGTCGACTCGGTGCGCGACATCCTCGCGGCGATCGAGCACGACGGCACCGAGGGTGCGGTCGTGGTCGACGACGTCATCGCGGCGATCGTCCAGGTCCAGCAGCAGGTGCCCGGCGAGGTCGCCGCCGCACCCGCAGCAGCACCGGCCCCCGCGCCCGCACCTGTCGCTGAGGTCCCGGCCCAGCGGTCGGCATCCGCGGAGCCGACGCCTGCACCTGTCGCCGCCGTCGCGGCGTCCGAGCCATCCGCCCCACCCACCCCGCCCGCGCCGGTTGCGCCCGAGGACTCTGCCGAGCCCGTGGACGTCACCGAGCCCGAGCTCGACGACGAGCCCGAGGTCGAACCCGTGCCTGAACCAGTCGCCCCGAAGCAGGCCGCCGCCACGACGGCGCCGAGCGCTGCTGCGGTCGTCCCGTCCCCCCGCGTGGCCGCACCTGCCGCAGCACCGGCGCCGGCCGCTGCACCCGAAGAGGCCGCGGCACCCCGCACGAGCGCCGACTCCTCGATCCGCGTCGATGTCGGCCTGCTCGACGCACTCATGCGTCAGGTCGGCGAGCTCGTCCTCGCCCGCAACCAGATCAGCCTGCTCGCCTCGGGGGCCGACGACGTCGAGCTCTCGCGCAGCGCGCAGCGCCTCAACCTGATCGCCGGTGAGCTGCAGGAGGGGGTCATGAAGACCCGCATGCAGCCGATCGACCACGTGTGGAACAAGATGCCCCGGGTCGTGCGTGACCTCGCCGCGCAGTGCCGGCGGCAGGTGCACCTCGAGCTCGTCGGCGGTGACACCGAGCTCGACCGCAGCCTGCTCGAGGCCGTCAAGGACCCGTTGACGCACCTGGTCCGCAACGCCGTCGACCACGGCATCGAGTCGCCCGAGGAGCGTCTCGCCGCGAACAAGTCGGCCAAGGGCACCCTGACGCTGCGCGCCTATCACGCCGGCGGTCAGGTGCTCGTCGAGGTCACCGACGACGGCCGCGGGATCGACGCCGGGCACGTCGCGGCGAAGGCGGTCGAGCGCGGTCTGCGGA
>DASVMA010000032.1:0-8463 GCA_036384595.1 Cellulomonas sp.
ACGTTCGCGGGCGCCTCGCGGCGCGTTGGGGCGGTCCTCCACCGCACGAGTGTGATCGACGCGAGCAGTGTTCGCAAGCGAGAGCAGTGCTCTTGACGAGTGTGCGTGTCGACTGCGAGCATCGCTCCATACCGAGAGCACCGCTCTCTCCAGGACGTCAGGAGCACGACATGACTCGCCACGTCATCCTCGGCAAGGGGCCCATCGGCTCGACCCTCGCCCGTCAGCTCGCGGACACCGGGGACGAGGTCCTCGTCCTCTCCCGCTCAGGTCCACCCAGCGCGGACGGGGTCACCAGCCAGGGCGCCGACTCGCCCATCCGGCACGCCGCCGTGGACAGCGCCGATGCCGCCGCGCTCACCCGCGCGGCCCAGGGCGCCGACGTCCTCTACAACTGCATCAACCCGCCCTACCACCGCTGGCCGACGCTGTGGCCGCCGATCGCCGACGCCATCCTGGCCACGGCCGAGGCAACCGGAGCCGTCCTCGTGACGACCGGCAACCTGTACGGGTACGGTGCCGGCACGCAGCTCATGCGCGAGGACTCACCGCTCGCCTCGACCGAGACGAAGGGGCGCGTGCGCATCGCGATGTGGCGCCAGGCCGAGCGGCGGCACCGGGACGGTCGGGTACGCGCGACCGAGGTGCGCGGCAGCGACTACGTCGGCCCCGGTGCCCTCGACCACGCGCACGCCGGGCCCCGCATGCTCGAGCCGTTGCTCGCGGGCCGTCCGCTGCACCCCATCGGGGCGTCCGACGTGCCGCACACGTGGACCTACCTCGCCGACTTCGCCCGCGCGCTCGCCGCCGCGGGATCCACCGAGGCCGCGTGGGGGCGGGCCTGGCACGTCCCCTCGCCCCAGGCGCTCACCTTCCGGCAGGTGGCGGCGTGGTTCGCCGACGCCGCGGGCGCACCCCAGCCCCGGATCCGTCCGCTGCCGATGACCGCCGTCCGGCTGCTCGGGATCGGCTCTCCGATGCTGCGCGAGGTGTTCGCCATGGGCTACCAGTTCGTCGAGCCGTTCGTCATGGACTCGACGGTCTCCCAGAACGTGCTCGGGCTCGCCCCGACGCCGTGGGACACGATCGTCGCGGAGACGCTCGCCTGGTGGGGCAGCCGGCCCACCGCCGCCGCGTCGCCGGCCCGGCGCTGACTCAGCCGAGCCGGACGCGCCGTCCCTCGGCGGTCATCCCGACGCGAGCGACACGGCCGACGACGTCGACGAGGAGGGCACGTTCGACCGTCTTGATGCGCTCGTGCAGGCTCGCCTCGTCGTCGTCGTCGAGCACCTCGACCGCGCGCTGCGCGATGATCGGCCCCGTGTCGACCCCCTCGTCGACCAGGTGGACGGTGCAGCCGGTGACCCGCACGCCGTAGGCGAGGGCGTCCCGGACGCCGTGCGCACCGGGGAAGGCCGGCAGCAGCGCGGGATGGGTGTTGATGATGCGCCCGGCGAACCGGGCCAGGAACGCCGCGCCGAGGATCCGCATGAAGCCCGCGCTGACGACGAGCGTCGGGCCGAAGACCCCGACCGCGTCCGCGAGCGCGCGGTCCCAGGCGGCGCGGTCGGGGAAGTCGGTGAGCCGGACGACCGCGGTCGCGACGCCCGCGGCCCTGGCCACCTCGAGGCCGCCTGCAGCCGGGTCGTCGCTCAGCACGCCGACCACCCGGGCGCCGAAGTCGGGCTCGGAGTGCGCTGCGAGGAGTGCCGCCAGGTTGGAGCCGCCCCCCGAGACGAGCACGACGACCCGAGCCGCCGGGTCGACGACGGCAGGCCTCGGTGGCCCCGACGGGCTCGATGCTGGCACAGGCCCGACCCTAGCCTCCCCCGCGTCGGGTCGAGCTGCGTGATCGACGAGCGGGCACCGCACAGACGACCCCGGCGCATGGGCGAGAATGCTCAGGTGAGCAACCCGTACGCACCGCCGTCCGGCGATCGCCCACGCCCCGATCCGCACGCGGACCAGCACCGACCGGGACCGACGCCGGGCCAGGGCCGCCCGCCCGTCCCCCAGCGGCCACCCGTCGCGCCGCCCCGGCCGCCGGATCCCGCCGCCGTCGTGCGCGGAAGCCGTCAGATCGTGCACTTCGGCCTGTTCATGCTCGCGGCGATCCTCCTGAGCGTGCTGAACCTGCCCTGGAAGGTCGCGTCGTTCGCGTTCCTCGTCGCCGCCGTGGTCACCGGCATCCGCGCGCTCGTGACCGTCGTCCGCGGACGCGTGCGCGGCTCGCTCGTCCCGATGCTCGTCCTCGGGCTCGTGTTCTCGATGCTCTTCTCGTTGACGCTGCTGGCGACGTTCGCGACGTGGCCGCTGCAGGTCAAGCAGCAGGAGTGCCTGCGTGGCGCGCTGACGATCTCCGCCCAGGCGGCGTGCCAGCACGACCTCGAGCAGGGCCTGAAGGACTGGGAGCAGCAGCTGCGCGACCGCTCCACCGGCGGCTGACGCGAGCGGACGCGGCGTCCGACATCTCGCCTGTCACGTCGCGGGCCGTCAACCCTCGGGCAGCCAGATCACTCGGCCGGCTCGCTCGGGGTCGTACCGGACCGGACCGGGCGCACCGTGGCGGGCTCGGGTGAGTCCGTGCCCCGGGCCAGCGCTTCGTGCCACGCACGACCGACGCGTGCCCTGACCGCCGGGTCGAACGGGAGCACCGCGAGGAACGCACCGATCAGGACGCCGCCGGCGATCGCAGCCCCGACGACGAGCCCGGACGCACCCACGTCCGCCATGCGCCCCGGTCCGAGCGCGCCGCTCGCGAGCGCCACGAGGAGTCCCGCTCCCCCACCGGCCGCGACGGCCACGGCCACGCACGCCACGACGGCGTCCGCCCACCGCACGGCGACGAGCCGCCGACGCAGCCATGCACCCGCGAGGACCCCGGCCACGACCACGACCAGAGGCACCGCACTGAACAGCCCACCGGCGGCATCGGGCTGCGGCAGCGCCCCCAGGAGCGGGATCGCCGGCAGCGGGCCGGACACGACAGCGGCTCCCGAGAAGATCGTGCCGGTCCCCACGTGGAAGCCCGGCCCGGCGAGCCACGACAGCGCCCACACGACGAGGTTCGGCACGAACGCGACCTCGGCGACTGCGAGCACGCCGCCCCCGACCGGGTCCAGACCGAGGGACGAGATGATGTCGGTGATCGTCGTCCGTCCGGCCAGGACCCACAGGACGACCGTGGCGGACGAGGCCACCAGGAGCAGCGCGACCGCGAGCGTCCCGGCGGCGGCGCCCGTGCGGAGCGGCGGGGCGAGTCGTGACCACACCGGGCGCAGGACGTCGCGCAGCGGGCGCGCCTCGGGCCGGCGAGCGAGACCGGCAGCGAGCCCGAGGCCCGAGACCACGACCGCACCGAGCGCCGCGAGCAGCGCGTCGGCCGCAGAGGCGCGGACCAGCAGGGCGACGGCGACGGCGATCGCCGAGTACCCGAGGACCCCGGCCGCCCAGGACAGCACGGTGGCGTTCCCCGACCGCCGCGCCGAGACGTAGCACGTGAACACCGCGAGCAGGGTCACCCCCAGCGGCGTCAACGTGAGCACGTCACCCGCGACGGTCAGGGGGACGCCGTGCGCCAGGAGCCACACCGCGCCGCCGAACGCGACCGGCCGGGTCCACGGGACACCGGCGTTCGTGGGGTCGGCCGACGTCACCACGTAGGCCGTCACGGTGGGGAGCACGACGACGAGCAGGGACAGCAGCGCGCCCTGCAGGCCGGCGAGCAGTCCGCCGACCCAGCGCGGCGCACCGTCGAGGTCGCTCGCGAAGAACCGCGGCGTGCCGTCGTCGGACGTCAGGATGCGCCGACGCAGCCGGTCGAGCCGGTCGGTGCCAGACGGGTCGCTCACCCCACCATGGTCGCCGCTCGGACGCGACCGACGAGCCAACCGGCCCGGCGCGCCGCGGTCGTCGGGCCGGCCCGGCGTCAGGAGAGCAGCGCGCGGGCGAGCGCGGCCGTCTCGGACGGCGTCTTGCCGACCTTGACCCCGGCGGCCTCGAGGGCCTCCTTCTTCGCCTGTGCGGTGCCTGCCGAGCCGGACACGATCGCCCCGGCGTGGCCCATCGTCTTGCCCTCGGGCGCGGTGAACCCGGCGACGTAGCCGACGACCGGCTTCGTGACGTGCGCCTGGATGTACGCCGCGGCACGCTCCTCGGCGTCCCCGCCGATCTCACCGATGAGCACGATGACCTCGGTCTCGGGGTCGGCCTCGAACGCCTCGAGCGCGTCGATGTGCGTCGTGCCGATGATCGGGTCGCCACCGATGCCGATCGCGGTCGAGAACCCGAGGTCCCGCAGCTCGTACATCATCTGGTACGTCAGGGTCCCGGACTTCGAGACCAGACCGATCCTCCCGGGGCCCGTGATGTCGGCCGGGATGATCCCGACGTTCGACTTCCCGGGGCTGATGAGGCCGGGGCAGTTCGGGCCGATCAGCCGCGTGCCCTTGGCCCGCGCGTGGGTGAAGAACTCGGCCGTGTCCGCGACCGGGACGCCCTCGGTGATGATGACCGCGAGGGGGATGCCGGCGTCGACCGCCTCGATGACCGCGGCCTTGGTGTGGGCCGGGGGCACGAAGATGACGGACACGTCGGCGCCGGTCGCGGCGATGGCCTCGGCCACCGTGCCGAAGACCGGGACCGCGACGGTCCCGCCGTCGGCGGCCGGGAAGTCGACCGACGTGCCCGCCTTGCGCGGGTTCACGCCACCGACGACCTGGGTGCCGCCCGCGAGCATGCGCGTCGTGTGCTTCTGGCCCTCGGAGCCCGTCATGCCCTGGACGATGACCTTGGAGGACTCGGTCAGAAAGATCGCCATGTCAGTTGTTTCTCTCGTCTCGTGAGGAAGTCAGGGGGCTCAGGCGTTGGCCAGCTCGGCGGCCTTGTCGGCCCCGCCGTCCATCGTGTCGGCGAGCGTCACGAGCGGGTGCGCGGCTTCGGCGAGGATCCGCCGGCCCTCGAGGACGTTGTTGCCGTCGAGCCGCACGACGAGCGGCTTCGTGGCGTGGTCGCCGAGCATCTCGAGCGCCGCGACGATGCCGTTGGCGACCGCGTCGCACGCCGTGATGCCACCGAAGACGTTGACGAACACGGACTTGACCTGCGGGTCGGACAGGATGATGTCGAGCCCGGCGGCCATGACCTCGGCCGACGCGCCGCCCCCGATGTCGAGGAAGTTCGCGGGCCGCACCCCACCGTGCGCCTCGCCGGCATAGGCGACGACGTCGAGCGTGCTCATGACGAGCCCCGCGCCGTTGCCGATGATGCCGACCGAGCCGTCGAGCTTGACGTAGTTGAGCGACTTCTCCTTGGCGCGCGCCTCGAGCGGGTCGGCTGCTGCGGCGTCCTCGAGCTCGGTGTGGTCGGGGTGGCGGAACCCGGCGTTCTCGTCGAGCGTGACCTTGCCGTCGAGCGCGACGATGTCGCCGGCCTGCGTGAGCACGAGCGGGTTGACCTCGACCAGCGTGGCGTCCTCGCCCTGGTAGACGTCCCAGAGGCGCTGCAGCACGACGGCGACCTTCGGCGCGACCTCGGCATCGAAGCCGGCCGCCGCCACGATCTCGTCGGCCTTCGCCTGGTCGATGCCGACCAGCGGGTCCACCGCGACCTTCGCGAGGGCGTCGGGGCGCTCGACCGCGAGCTGCTCGATCTCCATGCCGCCCTCGACGCTCGCCATCGCGAGGCACCGGCGCTCGGACCGGTCGAGCAGCACGGAGAAGTAGTACTCCTTGGCGATCTTCGCGCCCGCGGCGATCATCACGCGGTGGACCGTGTGGCCCTTGATGTCCATGCCGAGGATCTCGGACGCCTTGGCCGCGGCGTCGTCGGCCGACGTGGCGAGCTTGACGCCGCCGGCCTTGCCGCGCCCGCCCACCTTGACCTGCGCCTTGACGACGACCACACCCGGCTCGCCGCCGAGCAGCTGCTCGGCGCCCGCACGGGCCTCCTCGGGTGTGGTGGCGACGACGCCGCCGAGCACGGGGACGCCGTGCTTCTCGAAGATGTCACGTGCCTGGTACTCGAACAGGTCCACCTGGCTTGGTCCTTCCGTCGACCCGCGCGTGGCCTGGTCTGGCCGCGCCGCCCAGTCGATCGTAACCGCGCTGGCGAACTATCTTCACATCGAGAGATGTCGTCTCGGACACACCGACGTCAGAGCTTGGTCACCGGCGAGAACCGCAGCAGCAGGCGCTTGGTCCCTTCGGTGCCGAAGTCGACCTTCGCGACCGCGTTCGGACCCGAGCCCTCGAGACCGACCACGGTGCCGAGCCCGTACGCGTCGTGCGTGACGCGGTCGCCGAGCGCGAGGTCCGGGACCGTGCCCTCAGGTCGAGGCGTCGCTGAGCCGAACGTCGCGCCGCCGGCGGCTCGCGGCGCCGTCGAGCCCGCCCGCGTCGCCTGAGTCGATCCACTGCGCGAGGAGGACCCCGCGGTGCGCGTCCCGGAGCCGCCGGAGCCGTACCCGCCCGAGACGTAGCCGCCCGAGCCGTGGCCACCCGACCCGTACCCGCCCGAGCCGTAGGCCGGCCGACGCAGCGTGTCCATGCTCGACTCGCGGCGCCGCCAGTCGACGACCTCCTCGGGGAGGTCGTCGAGGAAGCGGCTCGCCGGGAACTCGTTGGGCACGCCCCACGACGTACGGACAGCAGCACGCGAGACGTACAACCGCTCCCGGGCGCGCGTCAGGCCGACGTAGGCGAGGCGCCGCTCCTCGGCCAGCTGGTCGGTGTCGGCGAGCGACCGCATGTGCGGGAACGTGCCGTCCTCCATGCCCGTGAGGAACACGACCGGGAACTCGAGCCCCTTCGCGGTGTGCAGGGTCATGAGGGTCACGACGCCCTGGTCGACGCCGCCGCCCTCGCCGTCCGCCGACGGGATCTGGTCGGAGTCGGCGACGAGCGAGACGCGCTCGAGGAAGTCGGCCAGGTCGCCGTCGGGCTCGCTCTGCGCGAACTCGCTCGCGACCGCGTGCAGCTCGGCGAGGTTCTCGACCCGGGACTGGTCCTGCGGGTCCTCGCTCGCCCGCAGCTCCGCGAGGTAGCCGGTGCGGTCGAGCACCGCGCCGAGCACCTCGGCCGGACCCGTCCCGGACGCCGCCAGCGAGCGCAGGTCGGTCATCATCGTCGCGAACGCCCCGAGGCCCGTGACCGCACGGGTACCGAGCCCCGGCACCTCGTCGAGGCGACCGAGCGCCGCCCCGAACGAGATGCGCTCACGCTCGGCGAACGCCGCGACCATGGCCTCCGAGCGGTCGCCGAGACCACGCTTGGGCACGTTGAGGATGCGGCGCAGGTTGACGTCGTCGTCCGGGTTCGCGATCGCCCGCAGGTACGCGACGGCGTCCTTGATCTCGCGCCGCTCGTAGAACCGCGTCCCGCCGACCACCTTGTACGGCAGGCCGACGCGGATCAGCACCTCCTCGAGCGCACGGGACTGCGCGTTGGCGCGGTAGAACACCGCGACGTCACCGGGGCGCACCCCGTCGGAGTCGCCGAGCCGGTCGATCTCCTCCGCGACGAACCGCGCCTCCTCGTGCTCGTTGTCCGCGACGTACGCGACGATCTGCGCGCCCGCCCCGGAGTCGGTCCACAGCCGCTTGGGCTTGCGACCCGAGTTGCGAGAGATCACGGCGTTGGCGGCCGAGAGGATGTTCTGGGTCGAGCGGTAGTTCTGCTCGAGCAGGATCGTGCGCGCGTCGGGGTAGTCGGCCTCGAACTCGAGGATGTTGCGGATCGTCGCGTCGCGTAACGCGTAGATCGACTGGTCGGCGTCGCCGACGACCGTCAGCTCGCCACGGGGGCCGTCGTCGGGCGCGTCCTCCCCCTCGCCGCGGCGACGCGAGCCGACCCCGGCGAGCTCGCGGACCAGCGTGTACTGCGCGTGGTTGGTGTCCTGGTACTCGTCGACGAGCACGTGGCGGAACCGCCGCCGGTAGTGCTCCGCGACCGCGGGGAACGCCTGCAGCAGGTGGACGGTCGTCATGATGAGGTCGTCGAAGTCGAGCGCGTGCGCCTGGCGGAGCCGGGCCTGGTAGCGCGTGTAGACCTGCGCGAGCACCGACTCGAACGAGCTCGTGTCGCTGCTCGCGGTGCCCGCGAAGGTCTCGGGATCGACCAGCTCGTCCTTGAGCGCCGAGATCTTCGCGGCGAGCGCCTTGGGCGGGAACTTCTTCGAGTCGAGGTCGAGCTCACGGGCGACCATCGTCAGCAGGCGCTGCGAGTCGGCCGAGTCGTAGATCGAGAAGCTCGACCGCAGCCCGAGCGTCGCGGCCTCCCGACGCAGGATCCGCACGCACGCGGAGTGGAACGTCGAGACCCACATGCGGCGCGCGGACGGACCGACGAGGGTCGCGACGCGCTCGCGCATCTCTGCAGCGGCCTTGTTGGTGAACGTGATCGCGAGGATCTCGCCGGGGTGCGCGCGTCCCGTGGCCAGGAGGTACGCGATCCGGTGCGCGAGGAC
>DASVMA010000033.1:0-2527 GCA_036384595.1 Cellulomonas sp.
ACGCGACCAGCTTCGTCGCGGCGATGCCGAGGTTGGCGCCGAGCGCCGCGATGATCGCCTTGCTACCGCCGTCGTGGGCCATGAGGTACTCCTGTCAGCACCGACGAGCGGTCGGGCACGGTTCGGTGCGGGCGAGCTCCGGTGCGGGCGCGTCGCCGTGCGGGCGCGGCGAGGTCAGCGGGTGAGCGGGCGTGCGTCGTCGGCGAGGAGCACCGGGATCCCGTCGCGCACCGGGTAGGCGAGCGGGTTGTCGGGGTCGGTCGAGTGGAGCTCGGGCGAGCCGTCGGGCCCGACGCCGTCGACCAGCTCGGCACCCGTGACCGGGCACCGCAGGATGTCGCGCAGCCACGGCTCGAGACTCGGAGCTGCCTCGCGAGCGTCGTTCGATGTCATGTCAGATCCCTTCGGTCAGGCCGGCGCGCACGATCGCGAGGACGTCGTCGCGCACCTTGACCATGATGTCCTCGTCGGCGGCCTCGACATTGAGCCGCAGCAGCGGCTCGGTGTTGGACGCCCTGAGGTTGAACCACCACTGCGGCGAGGCGCCCCAGTGCGAGACCGTCAGCCCGTCGAGCTCGTCGACCTCGACCGGCCCGGCGCCCTGGTCGGTGACGTACGCCTGGACGACGCGTGCCCGCGCGGCCGGGACGTCCGCGACGCGCGAGTTGATCTCGCCGCTCGCCGCGTACGGCTGGTACTGCTCGGCCAGTGCCGAGAGCGGGTGGGGCTGGCCACCGAGCGCCGCGAGCACGTGCAGCGCGGCGAGCATGCCCGTGTCCGCGAAGAAGAAGTCGCGGAAGTAGTAGTGCGCGCTGTGCTCACCGCCGAACACGGCGTCGTGCTGCGCCATCTCAGCCTTGATGAACGAGTGCCCGACCCGCGTGCGCACCACGGTGGCGCCCGACGCGCGGGCCAGGTCGGGCACGACGCGCGACGTGATCAGGTTGTGGATGATCGTCGGCGTGCGGCCCGCGGCCTGCTCCCGGGCGATCTCCCGCAGCCCCACGAGCGCAGTGATCGCCGACGGGCTGACCGGGTCGCCGTGCTCGTCGACGACGAAGCAGCGGTCCGCATCGCCGTCGAAGGCGAGGCCGATGTCCGCGCCGTGGGCCACGACGGCGGCCTGCAGGTCCAGCAGGTTCGCAGGCTCGAGCGGGTTCGCCTCGTGGTTCGGGAACGTGCCGTCGAGCTCGAAGTACAGCGGGACGACGTCCAGGGGCAGCGCCGGGAGGCTTGCGCCGGCACCGAGCACGGCCGGCGCGGTGAACCCCGCCATACCGTTGCCCGCGTCGACGACGACCTTGAGCGGCCGGATGCCCGACAGGTCCACGAGCGAGCGGAGGAACCGTGCGTAGTCCGCGAGCAGGTCGCGCTCGGTGACGTCACCGACAGCGCCGCCGTCGGGCAGCGCGGGGACGCCGCGAGCGAGGTACTGCGACGCGAGGTCGCGGACGCGCGCCAGGCCCGAGTCCTGACCGACCGGACGCGCACCCGCGCGGCACATCTTGATGCCGTTGTACTCGGCGGGGTTGTGGCTCGCGGTGAACATCGCGCCCGGGATGTCGAGCGCGCCCGACGCGTAGTACAGACCGTCCGTCGACGCGAGCCCGATCAGGGTCACGCCGACCCCGCGCGCGGTCAGCCCCTCGGTGAACGCGGCGACGAGCTCGGGGCCCGACGCGCGCATGTCGTGGGCGAGGACGGCGCGCGGACGCTGACCGGCCGAAGCCTCGGGGACGACCACGACGTCGGCGAAGGCGGCGCCGATCGCCCGTGCGACCTCGGGGCTGAGCTGGTCGGGGACGACGCCGCGCACGTCGTAGGCCTTGATGAGGCCCGACAGGTCAGGCGCGGACCCGGAAGCAGCGGTCACTGCGTCATTCGTGGGCACGCGGCAACTTTACTGGTCACCGCTTGGCGCTGCGCTCGAGCACGTCCTCGCGGGTCAGCTCGTCGCCCGTGCCGTCGAGCGCGAACCAGGTCCGCTCCTCGCACTGGTGGCACGACACGAACACCACGGGGGTGCCGTCACCGAGCACCATCCGCAGCTGGGTGAGCAGCGTCCCCCGGCACGACCGGCACTCCGACCCGCCCGGGCCGGCCAGGTCGTCGCCCTGGCTGAGCGATCCCAGCGGCTCCGACGCGACGGAAGGCCGGCGTGCGCGCGGCTTCCGGCCGGCCTCGTCCGAGGCCTCGGCGCCCCTCCTCGTGGATGCCACGCGCTCAGCCCTCGTCCCCGCGCAGGATGCGCAGGTGCCCACGACGCGGTGCGCTGCCCTCGGCCAGCGCGGACGCCGGTGCGAGCCGGCCCGCGGGCTCGACGACGGCAGGTCGGGTGGCTGCTCGCGGCCGGCCGGCCTCACGCACGGCGTCGGCCAACGCCAGCAGGTCGTCCTTGCTCGGCCCGACCTCGACGAAGTCGGGCGTCAGCCGGACGACCTCCCAGCCCCGGGGCGCCGTCAGCCTCGCGGCGTGCTCCGTGCAGAGGTCGTAGGAGTGCGGCTCAGCCGTGGTCGACAACGGACCG
>DASVMA010000034.1:0-3358 GCA_036384595.1 Cellulomonas sp.
CCGGCGGACGTCGAGGCGGCCCGCAGCGCACCGTCGAGGGCGGCCGAGAGCAGCGGTCCGAGCACGCGGCCCGGGTCGTCGATCCCCGCGGCCGCGAGCGCCTGCCCGGCCTGCGCGACCAGCACGACGAGGTGGTTCGCGCCGTGCGCGAGGGCTGCGTGGTACAGCGGGCGGTCGTCCTCCGCGACGACGACGGGCTCGCCGCCGATCTCGACGACGAGCGCCTGCCCGATGGGGAGGACCGGGCCGGGTCCGGTCACCGCGAACGGGCAGCCCACGATCCGGCTGAGGTCGAGCGAGGTGCCCGTGAACGTCATCGCGGGGTGCAGCGCGAGCGGGATGACCCCGGCCGGGCGTGCAGGGTCGAGGACTCGGACACCGTGACGCCCCGACGTGTGGACGACGATCTGGCCGGCCTGCCAGGCACCCACGCGTGCGAGGCCCTGGACGAGGGACGCGAGCGCGTCGTCGGGCACGGCGAGAAGCACGAGCTCGGAGCGGCGGACCACCTCGGTGATCTCCAGGATCGGGACGCCGGGCAGCATCGTCTCGGCGCGCGCGCGCGACTCCTCGGAGACGGCGCTGACCGCGACCACGGGGTGGCCCGCGGCCCTCAGCGCGCTGCCGATCACGGCACCCACCCGACCTGCGCCCACGACGCCGACGCCGAGGCGCCCCGGGCGCCCTGCCGGGCCCTCGAACGTCACAAGGCCTCCGGTCGACGCATCCACTGCTCGGGCAGGGCGCCCGCGCGAGCAGTGCGAGCCCGCACCGTCTGCTCGTCGAGCAACGCCGCCGCGACGTGCTCGTCGAGGTGCTCGACCATGGGGTGCACCGGACCGGCGGTCGAGTGCACGACCATGGACGCGACGCGCAGCTTGCGCTGGATCGGACCCTGCTTCAGCCCGAGGGACTGCGTGCGCTCGTGCGGCACGACGACGAGCCGGCGCACGATCCGGCCGTAGCGCACGAACAGCGCCCGGTCGGTGACGAGGACCCCGCGCCGACGCCAGCCCACGAGGTCGAGCAGACGCGCACGACGCGGCACGGTGGTGAAGCCGCCCGCCTCGCCCGACCCGGCCAGGGCGGCGTCCAGCAGCGCCCGCGGGTCCTCGACCTGCAGGTCCGGGAGCACGAGCCAGAGCGCGAGCAGCGCCTCCTCGCGCGTGCCGACGGGCAGCAGCACGTTCTCGGTCTGCTGGTCCTTCTCGCCGCCGTACCCCGCGACGTTCATCTCGACGCGCCACCAGTCCGGACCGCGCCACAGCGGGCCCTGCGTGAACCGCAGCGCCTGCACCCGGCCCGGTGGGACCGTCTGCGCCCGCGCCTCGGTCAGCCCGTGCCGCAGCCGGATGCCGTCCGGGGAGATCGCGGCCCGGAAGTTCGCGCCCTGGTTGACGCGCGTCCACATCGCCCCGCCGACACCGAGCACCGCAGGGACGAGCGTGAAGACCGGCGCGATCGAGCGGGTCGCCACGACGCTCGCCACGATCGCGGCGGCGAACACGACGAGCCACCCGGTCGCGGACGAGCGCAGCGTGGACGCCAGCATGCGCGGCATCGGCACCTCGAACACGGGCTGCTCGGGCGCGCGCACCGCGGGGGCCTCGTCCGGTCGCACGTGAAGCCCGGCCGCGCGGGCGAGCAGCTCGGCCCGCAACGCCTCGGCGTCCGACTCCCGGAGGAACGCCAACGACACGGCCGAGCCGGAGCCACCCGCCACCTCGAGCCTCAGCTCGGCGAGACCCGTGAGCCGGGCGAGCAGCGGCTGGACGATGTCGACCGCCTGGAGCCGGTCGAGCCGCGCCTGGCGCTGCTGACGGAACAGCACGCCGGTGTGCAGGTGCACGGCCTCGTCGTCGACCACGAACTTCGTCACCCGCCACGCGATCGTCGCGTACACGAACCCGACGGCCGCGATCGCGAGGACGACCGCGAGCACGTAGCGCCACCGTCCGTCCTGCATGAGGTCGCCGATGTTCTGGATGTTGTCGGTCATGTTGTAGGCCACGACCGCGAGCAGCGCGACAAGTGCCTTCCACCCCTTGAGCGCCGGGGTGATGGGGTGCATGCGGCGCCAGGCGACCTCGGGGGCGAGACGATCGGTCGCCGACACCGGGAGACCCGGCCCGGAGGTGCTCACAGCCCCGCCAACCTCGCCTCGCCGCGGGACGCCAACCGGTCACGCAGCCGTGCAGCCTCCTGCGGCGGGAGACCGTCGATCGTCGCGTTGGTGCCGACGGCGGCGGTGTGCAGCTGCACCGAGGCGATCCCGAACTGCCGCGCCAGGGGTCCCGCCGTCACGTCGACGTACTGCATGCGGCCGTACGGCACGACGACGAGGGACCGGAACAGGATCCCCTTGCGGATCAGCAGGTCGTCGACGCGCTCCGCGTAGGCGATCGCGCGGACCTGGCGGGTGATGAGCAGGGCCGCCCACAGCCCCAGTGCCGCGACCACCCCCGCGGGCGCCCACACCCACGAGCCTCCGACGAGCAGGGCGAACGGCACGGTGACCGCGAGCCCGATGACGACGGCGATCGCTGTCACCGTGAGCCGCGCGTGCGCGAGCCGGAACGAGACCGGGGTCCAGGTCACGTCGTCCGGGTCGAACGGTCCGGCAGCAGTCGTCATGGGCTCATCCTTTCACCGCGCGCGTCGCCGCGGGCTCGCGTGCACAGCGCAGCCCGCTCGCGACCGCACTCGCTCAACCCGCAGCAGGGTCCGGCGACGGGGCGCGGGAGTGGTTGCCGGAGTCGGCCGCGCCGTCCTCGGGCGGCGGGATGCGGCAGAACCACTCGACGACGAGCCCGACCGCCGCCATCACCAGGGCCCCGACGGTGGCGGCCCCGGCCGCGACCGCCCGCGCTCGCTGGGACGCGACGTCGAGGTCACCGAGGACCGCGAGGACCTGGGCGCCGTACCAGCCGGCCAGGACCGCGCCGGCGTAGCAGCTCGCCTTCGCGAGCACCGCGGTGCGGGCCGCGCGGATCGGGTCCAGGTCGGGCTTGTTGCCCTTCAGGTACTGCCGGACGGACCAGCCCATCGCGAGCACGGCCGCAGCGATGACCACCTCGACCGCCACGACGAGCCACGGGACGGTCGGTGGCACGACGCCACGGCTCGCGAGGGCCCGGAACAGCAGCCAGCCGGCGAGAGCGACCAGGACGACGACGATCCCGAGGGTCTGGGCGCGGGTGCGCTGCATCACGCGGGCCAGCTCCCCGGGGTTCCCTCGCTCGTGTCGATGACGGGTGCCCAGGCGAGCGGTGCCGGGCCGTCGGGTGCCGAGGGGGCGTCGGGAGCGGCGGCGTGCGTGGGCCGCGACACGGTCTCGGGCTCGGGCGCAGGGGTCGGG
>DASVMA010000035.1:0-3506 GCA_036384595.1 Cellulomonas sp.
CGTGAGTCGGCCACGACGACTGCGGTGTCCAGGGCCCGGCCGTTGAGCACGACCTCGTGGACCTCGGGCGCGATGAGGTCGATGAAGGTGGAGGCACCCGGCGTCGCGGTGAACCGGACGGTCGTGCGCGACGAGAACGTCGTCGGGCCCGTCGTGAGGTCGAGGGCGACCTCGTACGAGCGCACGGAGACGACAGCAGCGCGGGTACGCGCCTCGTCACGGGTCAGGTTCTCGGCGGGCACGCGGGGTCTCCTTCGGGCAGGACGGGCCAGGTTGTGGCGGCCCCGCGATCATCGCACGCCGCCTCCGCCACCTGCGCGGACCTCGGTCTGGGCCGCCACGGGCCGGCACGCGCCGCGGCGGCGCGCGGAATGCTCGTGCAACCCGCGCCGTTGGCACGAGGGACGTGACCCGAGCCGAGGAGACTGACGTGCTGGAGACCCTGACGACGACCGACCACGACGCCGCGATCGATCGCGAGACCGCCCGCGACGTGGTCGACTTCTGGTTCGACCCGCTGTGCCCGTGGGCGTGGATGACGTCGCGGTGGATCACCGAGGTCGAGAAGGTCCGGGACATCGAGGTGCGCTGGCACGTGATGAGCCTCGCGGTGCTGAACGAGGGCCGTGACCTCCCCGAGGACTACCGCACCCTGCTCGACGGGGCGTGGGGTCCCGTGCGGGTCGTCGTCGCTGCGGCCTCGCTGCACGGCGACGAGGTCGTGGGTCCGCTCTACACGGCGCTCGGCACGCGGCGCCACCCGGGCGGACGCACGGACACCGAGGCGATCGTCGCCGAGTCGCTCGCCGAGGTCGGCCTGCCCGCCGACCTGGCCCGCTTCGCGACGAGCGACGAGTTCGACGTGCAGCTGCGGGCCTCCCACCAGCGGGCGATCGACCTGGTCGGCGACGAGGTCGGGACCCCGGTCGTGGCGTTCAACGGCACAGCGTTCTTCGGTCCGGTGATGACCCCTGCTCCGCGCGGTGAGGCCGCCGGGCGACTGTGGGACGGGTTCGCGCTCATCACGAGCGTGCCGGGCTTCTACGAGCTCAAGCGCACCCGCACGCAGGACCCGATCTTCGACTGAGCGCCGCCGTCTGCGGCAGGTTCGTCACACCTGTTCGGGTGGAGCGCCCCCGCGACCCGTGTGATGCTGGTCGTCGCACGCACGGCGAGCGGGAGGGAATTCGATGGCAGGCCCCACGACGGGGATGCGGCTGGGCCGAGGGATGACGATCTTCATCGCGGTCGACGCCGTGCTCGTGACGGTCTTCCTCGTCATGCTCGCGCTCGCGCTCACCGGCGGGCTGGCCGGGACCAGCGGCTCGTCGTCGACGGCCGGCTCGTCGAGCCCGGGTGCCTCGGCATCCCACGCCGTCGTGCCGTCCAGCTCGCCGTCCGGCTCCTCGACGGCTCAGGCGCTCGCGTCCTTCGCCCTCCCGAGCGGCAACATCGCCTGCACGATGTCGGACGCCGGGGCCAAGTGCACCATCGCGAGCATCACCTTCGCCCCGCCGACGGACGCCGCCTGCACGGGGACGATCGGGCACGTGTTCGAGGTGGGCGCCGACGGCGTCCGCATCCCGTGCGTCGACGGCCCCGCGCCCGGAGTGGCGCCCGCGGGCACGCCGCAGCTCGAGTACGGGACGTCGTCGACCGTGGGTGGCTACACCTGCACCAGCTCGACCAACGGTGTGCGCTGCGTCGAGAACGCGACGGGTCGGGGCTTCGAGCTGGCCCGCGGCAAGTACGCCGAGCTGCCCTGACCGGCTCGGCGCCCGCAACCGCTCACCAGATCTGGACGCGCTCCTCGGGCGGCAGGTACAGCGCGTCGCCCGGGACCACGCCGTACGCGGCGTAGAACTCGTCGAGGTTGCGCAGCACACCGTTGCAGCGGAACTCGTTGGGCGCGTGCGGGTCGGTCGCGAGGCGCCGGATCGCCTCTTCGTCGCGGGCCTTCGACTGCCACACCTGGGCCCAGCCGATGAGCACCCGCTGCACGCCCGTGAGCCCGTCCATGACCGGGGCCTCGTCGAGCGGGCGCCCGAGCGCGATCCGGTACGCCGTCAGCGCGATCGACAGCCCGCCGAGGTCGCCGATGTTCTCGCCGATGGTCAGGGCGCCGTTCACGTGGTGCGAGCCGTCGAGCTGTGCGGGGGAGAACGCGGAGTACTGGGCGATGAGCGCGCTCGTGCGCTTCTCGAACTCTGCACGGTCCTCGGCGGTCCACCAGTCCTCGAGTCGCCCCTGGCCGTCGTACTTCGAGCCCTGGTCGTCGAAGCCGTGGCCGATCTCGTGCCCGATCACCGCGCCGATGCCGCCGTAGTTGACGGCGTCGTCCGCGTCCGCGTCGAAGAACGGGGGCTGCAGGATCGCCGCCGGGAAGACGATCTCGTTCATGCCGGGGTTGTAGTAGGCGTTGACGGTCTGCGGCGTCATGAACCACTCGTCGCGGTCGATCGGCTTGCCGATCTTCGCGAGCTCCCAGTCCTGCTCGAACGCCGAGGCGCGGCGGACGTTGCCGACCAGGTCGTCGGACGTGACCGTGAGCGCCGAGTAGTCGCGCCACTTGACCGGGTAGCCGATCTTCGGGGTGAACGCGTCGAGCTTCGCCAGGGCCTTCGCACGGGTCTCCTCGCCCATCCACTCGAGCGTCGAGATCGACTCCCGGTAGGCGGCGACGAGGTTGTCGACGAGGACGGTCATCTTGTCCTTGTGGGTCGGCGGGAAGTGCCGTTCGACGTACACCTTGCCGACCGCCTCGCCCAGGACCCCCTGCACGAGCCCGACGCCGCGCTTCCACCGGTCGCGCAGCTCCTGCGCGCCCGTCAGCGTGCGCGCGTAGAAGTCGAAGTTTGCCTCGACGAGAGCGCTCGACAGGTACGGCGCACGAGCCGACACCGCATGGAACGCGAGCCACGCCTTCCAGTCGTCGAGCGGCTCCTCGGCCCAGAGCCGCGCGAATGCCTCCGCGAACGACGGCTCACGCACGACGAGCTGCTCGAGCGCATGCCGCGGTGCCCCGAGCGCGTGCACCCACGCGGACCAGTCGAAGCCTGGAGCGGAGTCGGCCAGGGCGGCGAGGGTCGTCGGGTTGTACGTGAGGTCGGCGTCGCGGTCCTTGACGACGTCCCAGTGCCCGGCCGCGAGCTTGGTCTCGAGCGCGATGACGCGCCCCGCGAGCTCCGCGGCCTGCGCGTCGTCGGAGGCGACCCCGCCGAGCGTCAGCATGCGGGCAACGTGCGGGCGGTACGCGTCGCGCACCTCGGCGTACTGGTCCTCGCGGTAGTACGACTCGTCGGGCAGCCCGAGCCCCGACTGGGCGAGGTACACGACGTAGCGGTTCGGGTCCTTGGCGTCGTTGTCGACCCAGAAACCGGTCGCCCCGGCGGCGCCCGTGCGCTGGAGCGCGCCGAGCGCGCCGGTCAGCTCGGCCTGCGTCGTCGCGTCGTCGATCAGGGCGAGGTCGGCGCGCAACGGTGCGATGCCGGCCGCCTCGACCGCGG
>DASVMA010000036.1:0-7577 GCA_036384595.1 Cellulomonas sp.
TCGTGGCCGACGCCGCGGACCTCGGGGCACGGGCGGCGGCGCGCGTCGCCGCCCGCGCCCGCCCCGACGTCGACGTGCGTTGGGTGCCCGGCTACGCGTGGGACCGCACGCGCTGGTCGCATCGGGTCACGTCGACGGGCCGGGCCTCGACCCGCCTCACGTTCCCCGCGGAGCTCGGCGACCCGGTGGACGACGACGACCTCGCGCTCGTCTGGTTCCGCACCGCGACGAGCGTGCCGTCGGCGCTGCGGGGGGCCTCGGCGGCGGATCGCGACTACGCCGCCGCCGAGATCCAGGCGCTCGCGGTGAGCTGGCTCGCCGGGCTCGGCGATCGCGTGGTCAACGCGGTGACCGGCGACGGGCCGACGGGCCCGTCGTGGTCGGGCGCGCGGTGGCGGGCCGAGGCGAGCACGGCCGGGCTGAGGGTGACCGAGGGGGTCGCCGCGACGTCGGCGCGGCTCGTGCCGGGGTGGTCGGGCAGCGCGTGGGACGCACGTCGTCCGCACGACACCACGCCCGACGTGGTCCGACGCGTGCTCGTGGCCGGACGGCGGGCCGTCGGCGCAACGGACGTCGCCGAGGCGAGGGCATGCTGCGCGCTCGCCGAGCGGGCCGGGTGCCGCGTCCTGTCCGTGGGGTTCGACCCTTCCGGCGGAGTGGTCGACGCCCAGCCGCTCGCCCCCGTCCTCAGCCCCGACGAGATCGCGCTGGTGGGCACGTTCCTCGCGGAGGTGGCGTGATGATCCTGGTCATCGGGTACGGGGACGACCCCGCGGTGCGTCGCGTCGTCGAGCGGGCGGGTGACCTCGGGGTCGAGCACGTGCTCGTCGACCAGCAGTCCCACCCCGTCGCCGACCTGCGCCTCGACGCCGGCGGCGGTGGCATCCTCGAGCACAGCGGCGCCCGCACGCTGCTCGACGACGTCGCCGGGGTCTACGCGCGCCCGCTCTCGCCGGTCCCCGGGACCGACCCGCGTGAGAGCGAACGCGGGCGCGCGCTCGTCGAGCTGCTGCTCGGCTGGATCGACGTGGCGCCGTGCCGGGTCGCCTCGCGCCCGTCGGCGATGCACTCGAACGCCTCGAAGCCCTACCAGGCGCAGCTCATCGCGGCGGCGGGGTTCGCCGTCCCGGAGACGATCGTCACCGACGACCCCGACGAGGTCCGGGCGTTCGCCGCGGCGCACGGTGCCGTCGTGTTCAAGTCGATCTCGGGGATCCGGTCGATCGTCCGGGTGCTCGAGGGGTCGGCGCTCGGCCGGCTCGAGCGCGTCCGGTCGCTGCCGACGCAGTTCCAGGCGCTCGTGCCCGGGACGGACGTGCGGGTGCACGTCGTCGGCCACGAGGTCTTCGCGACGGAGATCGGGTCCGACGCGGTCGACTACCGGTACGCCGGCCGCGACGGCCTCACCGCGGCGCTCACGGCCACGACCCTGCCCGACGAGGTCGCCGACCGCTGCGTGCGCCTCGCCGCGACGCTCGGTCTCCCACTCGCAGGCATCGACCTGCGCCGCACGCCGGCGGGCGACTGGGTCTGCTTCGAGGTCAACCCGATGCCGGGCTACAGTTTTTACGAGTCGCACACGGGGCAGCCCATCGCGGCAGCACTGGTGCGTCACCTCGCCGGGAAGGCGGACTGAACCATGGTCGCTGTCAGGGAGAACCGCACCGAGATCGACGGTGTCGTGCGGTCGGTGTCGTCGCTCGGGGACGACGACAGCCGCCTCGAGCTCGTCGTCGAGGTCTCGCGGTCGGGGCCGGTCGAGGGGTACCCCGACATGCTCACCGCCAACCAGTCGCCCGAGGAGCCCTGGGTGCTGCTGGTGCACCGCGACGAGCTGCCCGCCGGGGACCTCACGGGGTGGCGGGTGCGCGGCTGTGCCGCGATGGCGGGTCCGGGGGTGCTCCGCCTCGTCACGACCGACCCACCACCCGTGCTCGAGCCGCCCGAGCCCGAGCCAGGCACGCCGCGCATCGAGCTGTGACGCCGGCGCGTCGACCCGCCCGCTGACGAGGAGAGGACCGCGATGAGGAAGATCGTGCTGTGGATCGGGATGTCGATCGACGGCTTCTTCGAAGGCCCCGACCGGGACATCAGCTGGCACCTGGTCGACGAGGAGCTGCACACCTACTTCAACGACGAGCTGCGCAAGATGAGCGCGTTCCTCGGTGGGCGCGTGACCTACGAGCTCATGGAGGACTACTGGCCGACGGCCGACGCCGACCCCGACGCACCCGCACCCATCCGCGACTTCGCGGGCATCTGGCGGGACACCCCGAAGGTCGTGTTCTCCCGGACCCTGGAGCGCGTCGGGCCGAACGCGACGCTCCGGCGCGACGTCGTCCCCGAGGAGATCCGGGCGCTGCAGGCCGAGCCGGGCGGAGACATGACGATCGGCGGCCCCGACCTCGCCGAGACGTTCCGGCGGCTGGACCTCATCGACGAGTACCGGCTCTACGTCAACCCGGTGCTGCTCGGCCGGGGCAACCCGCTGTTCCGGGAGGCCGACGCGAGGACCAGCCTGAACCTCATCGAGACCCGGACGTTCGGGAATGGCGTCGTCATGCTCCGGTACGGCCGACCGGCATCGCAAGGTGCAGACGGTCGCGCAGGAGACGTGCAGACGGTAGCGTAGCGAGCCTGCTAACGGTAGCGTGCGAGACCTGCGAACGGTAGCGTAGGGGGATGAGCGACTACCTCCGGCGAACCCTTGACGACCAGCTCGACGACGTCGCCGGATCCCTGCCGGCGGTCGAGATCCACGGTCCCAAAGGGGTGGGGAAGACGGCGACGGCCCGCCGCCGTGCGGCAACCGTGCTGGCGCTCGACGACCCGGCGGACAGAGAGCTCGTCGTCGCCGACCGGTCGTACCTCACCCGCGTCGCGTCGCCGGTGCTCATCGACGAGTGGCAGCGCCTTCCCGAGGTCTGGGACATCGTGCGCCGCGACGTCGACGATCGCGCCCAACGAGGTCGTTACCTGCTCACCGGCAGTGCCGTCCCGACCGGTGCGTCGCTCCACTCCGGCGCTGGGCGCATCGTCGGGCTCCGGATGCGGCCGCTCAGCCTCGCCGAGCGTCGTGTCGCCGAGCCGACCATCAGCTTGTCGCGGCTCATGACCGGGAGCGCCGACATCGGCGGGACGACCGAGATCGGGCTGGCCACGTACATCGAGGAGATCGTGGCGTCCGGCTTCCCGGACATCCGCACCGACGCACCGCGTGCGCGAGCGCTGCGGCTCGACGGATACCTGGATGCCGTCGTGCAGCGGGAGTTCGCCGAGCAGGGTCTGCAGGTGCGGCGGCCGCAGGTCCTCCGGTCGTGGCTCGCGGCATTCGCGGCCGCCACCTCGTCGACGGCCAGCTACAACGCGATCCTCACGGCGGCGACGCCCGGCGAGTCCGACAAGCCAGCCAAGACCACGACGATCGCCTACCGCGACGTGCTCCAGAGTCTCTGGCTGCTCGACGAGGTCGACGCGTGGCTCCCGACGCGCAACGACTTCGCGCGGCTGGGTCAGGCGCCCAAACATCAGCTGGCCGACCCGGCGCTCGCGGCCCGACTCCTCGGCGTCGATGCCGCCGGCCTGTCCAGCGGCGCTCAGGGCCGGGCAGCGGACCTGCGCCGGGGCACGCTGCTCGGCGCCCTGTTCGAGCACCTCGTCACGTTGAGCGTCAGGACCTACGCCGCACCGGCGGACGCGAGCGTGCACCACCTGCGCACGAGCAACGGGGACCACGAGGTCGACCTCATCGTGCAGCGGCCCGACGGTCGCGTCCTCGCGATGGAGGTCAAGCTCGCCGATCGGGTCACGGATGACGACGTCCGCCACCTGGTGTGGCTGCGGTCGCAGATCGGTGACGAGCTCGTGGACGCCGTCGTCGTCACGACCGGCCGTCACGCCTACCGGCGCTCTGACGGGATCGCCGTCGTCCCCGCGGCGCTGCTGGGGCCGTAGCCGTCGGCCCGTCAGGACCCGTTGGTGCCCGTCAGGCGAGAGACGATCGCGACCGCGTCGTCCCAGTACTTCGTGTAGTACTGCGGGTCGGCGTTGCGCTGCACGGTGTGCGCGACGATCGTCGGCGGCACCGAGTCGCGGCCCTGGACGCCTGCCAGCGCCGTGAAGAAGCTCGTCGCGCTGACCGTGGGGTTCATGCGGTCCGCGTAGGTGCCCCACGCACCGTTCGCGCGCTGCTGGAAGAGCCCGCGGCTGTCCGGGCCGGCCGTGTCGCCGTGGTCGACCACGCGCAGCGACGACTCGCCGATCGCGGTCATGACGCCGATCGTCTGGTCGCGGACCGAGAGCCCCAGCGCCTGGCCGGCCTTGATGATCGCGGCCGCGTTCGTGAGCTGCTCGGAGCCGTACGCGCCGACCTGCTGGACCCGCAGGGTGGTGGGGTCGACGCCGGTGGCGTTGCCGGTCTGCTTCGTGACCTCGGTGGCGAGGACGGAGTCGAAGGCGCCCGCCGCCGCCGTCGGCTGCGGGTTGAGCGCGCCGACGGTGCTCTGGATCTCCGTGATCCGACTGGTGATCGCCGCGATGCCGTCCATCGATCCGTGGCCTCCTGAGGGGTTCAACGTCCCTATCGGCAGGGGGCGGCCGGGTGTGACGAAGACGGCGGGGTCAGGACCCGTCGACCGGCCCGGTCGGCCCGGCGGTGGTGACATCGACGCCGTCGGTTCCCGGCCCACCAGGCGGCACGGCCTGCGACTGCCTGGTGGTCTTGCGCGCCGACACGACGAGCTGGACCAGTGCCCCGACGGCGACGACGGTCCAGAACCCGTTGGCGACCTGCGACGCCGATGCGCTGTGCGTGACGAGCAGCAGGGCCGTCACCGCGAACGCCGCGAGGCCAACGCCGACGAACACCCAGCGCCACGTCGTCATCGTGCTCGTCCTGCCTGGCTGCGATGTCCCCGGGCCACGACCCGCGCTGCTCTCCCTGGCCATGCCGGTCAGCCCTGGGGTGTCGCGGCGGCGGCGGCGCGGGCGGCAGCGGGCAGCGCAGCGACGATCCGCTCGACCGCCGCGTCGTCGTGCGCGGCCGAGACGAACCACGCCTCGAAGCCCGACGGCGGCGCGTACACGCCCGCGTCGAGCAGCGCGTGGAAGAACGGCGCGTACCGCCAGGACTCGCTGGCCAGCATGTCGTCGTAGTCGATCGCACCGCTCTCCGCGGCGGTGGCCCCGAACGCGATGCTGAACAGGCTGCCGGCCGACTGGACCACGTGGGCGACCCCCGCGGCGTCGAGCGCTGACGTCAGCGCGCCGCCCAGTGTCGCGGCGACCGCATCGATCCGCGCGTAGACCGACGCGTCGGCGGCGCGCAGGGTCGCGAGCCCGGCAGCTGTCGCGACGGGGTTCCCCGACAAGGTGCCGGCCTGGTAGACGGGTCCGAGCGGCGCGAGAGCGCCCATGACGTCCGCCCGGCCACCCACTGCCGCGACGGGCAGTCCGCCGCCGATGACCTTGCCGAACGTGAGCAGGTCCGGTGCCCAGCCCTCGACGGCACCCTCGAGCCCCCACCACCCCGCGGGCCCGACGCGGAACCCGGTCAGCACCTCGTCCTGGATCAGGAGGGCGCCGTGCGCGTGCGCGATCCGTGCCAGTGCCGCGTTGAACCCGGGCAGCGGTGGGACGACGCCCATGTTCGCCGCGGCGGCCTCGGTGATGACGGCCGCGATGGTGCTGCCGTGCTCGGCGAACGCGGCCTCGACCGCGGCGAGGTCGTTGTAGGGCAGCACGATCGTCTCGGCGGCGACCGCGGCGGTGACGCCGGCCGACCCCGGCAGCGCGAGCGTCGCGACGCCCGAGCCGGCGGCGGCCAGCAGCGAGTCGACGTGGCCGTGGTAGCAGCCGGCGAACTTGATGATGCGGTCGCGCCCTGTCACGCCGCGCGCGAGCCGCACGGCGGTCATGGTGGCCTCGGTGCCGGTCGAGACGAGCCGCAGCCGCTCGGCCGCCGGGACGCGCGACCGGATCTCCTCGGCGAGCTCGACCTCGGTGAGCGTGGGCGCTCCGAACGACAGCCCGCGCGCGGCGGCCTGCTGCACCGCGTCGACGACGGCCGGGTGCGCGTGGCCCAGGAGTGCCGGGCCCCACGAGCCGACGAGGTCGACGTACTCGCGCCCGTCGACGTCCGTCACGTAGGCGCCGCGGGCGGACGCGAGGAACCGCGGCGTCCCGCCCACCGACCCGTACGCGCGCACCGGCGAGTTGACCCCGCCGGGGATGACGGCCTGGGCGCGCTCGAAGTACCCCGCCGATGTGGCGTCCGACCCGGTCATGCGATCTCCTCGTCCAGCCAGCCGGCCAGCTCGACGGCCCAGTAGGTCAGCACGTGGTCCGCGCCGGCTCGTCGGATGCTCAGCACCGACTCCATGACCGCGCGGCGGCGGTCGATCCAGCCGTTCGCCGCGGCGGCCTCGATCATCGCGTACTCCCCGGACACCTGGTACGCCGCGACCGGCACCGTCGACATCGCGGCGACGTCCGCCAGCACGTCGAGGTAGGCCAGCGCGGGCTTCACCATGATGATGTCGGCGCCCTCGGCGATGTCGATCGCGACCTCGCGGACCGCCTCGCGACGGTTCGCCGGGTCCATCTGGTAGGTGCGGCGGTCGCCCACGAGCGTCGACTCCACCGCCTCGCGGAACGGGCCGTAGAACGCCGACGCGTACTTCGCGGCGTACGCGAGGACCGCCACGTCGAGGTACCCGGCCTCGTCGAGCGCGTCGCGCACGACGCCGACCTGGCCGTCCATCATGCCGCTGAGCCCGACGAGGTGAGCACCCGCCCGGGCCTGCGCGAGGGCCATGTCCGCGTACCGCACGAGGGTCGCATCGTTGTCGACCGCCCCGGACGCCGTGAGGACGCCGCAGTGGCCGTGGTCGGTGAACTCGTCGAGGCACAGGTCCGCCTGGATGACGAGCGACTCCCCGACCTCGGCGACCGCGTCGGCGAGGGCCACGTTGAGGATGCCGTCCGGGTCGGTGGCCTGCGTGCCGGTCGCGTCCCTGAGCTCGGGGATGCCGAACAGCATGACCCCGCCGAGCCCTGCCGACGCGGCCTCGGTGACGGCCCGGCGTAGCGACTCGCGCGAGTGCTGGACGACGCCCGGCATCGAGCTGATCGGCCGCGGCTCGGTCAGGCCCTCCCGGACGAACAGGGGGAGCACGAGCTGGGACGGGTCGAGGTGGGTCTGCGCGACGAGGCGGCGCATGGCCGGCGTCGTGCGCGTGCGTCGCGGGCGGATCCGGCCGGGCGAGGGCAGGTCGCTCGGGACGTCACGCGAGCGCTCGCGGCGGCGTGGTGTGCGCTGGGGTCCGGTCACGGTGTCACCTCTGTCGTGGTGGGTGGGGGAGCGGCAAGAGCGGCGACCAGCGCCGCGACGAGCCCGGTGGGCGTCTGCTCGGTCGCGACCGCGGCGACGTCGAGCCCGATCCGCTCGGCTGCGGCCGCGGTGCTCGGACCGAGGCACACGACGAGCGTGCCGGGCGGCGGCGGTCCGAGGAGCTCGACGAGGTTGCGCGCGGAGCTGCCGGACGTGAGCACGACGGCGCGGATGCGGCCCTCGGACC
>DASVMA010000037.1:0-13962 GCA_036384595.1 Cellulomonas sp.
AGCAGCAGGAGGACGAGCATGCGCGGCCGGACCGCGGCGCGGAGCATGGTCGTCGGCTCACGGGACCCCTCGGCGCGGTCCGCAGCACCGTCTGCGGCGCGGGCCGGGTCGCCGTCCGCGGCCGCGAGCACCGGGTCCGTCGGCGCGTCGGTGTGTGGCACGTCTCACGGTAACCCGTGACCGTCGCGGGACACTCGTCCCGACCGCGTCCAGGACGGGACCGCGGCCCGCTCGGGACCCTGTTTATGCCACTTGACCAGCGCATATGCTGTGCCGGGTCGCCGTGACCCGGTGCGCTCGGGCGCGCGATGCGGTTGTATTGCGGGTGGAGCAGGGTGCGCAACGGCGCACGCCCTGGGTCGGACGTCCTGCCAGGCGCCCGCGATCCACGTCAGGCTGGAGTCATCCCCGGTGCGGCCAGCGCGGGGTGGAGTACGAGGGACCTGGAGAAGGCAATGACGACGACTGCTTCGCGGACGACCTCCTGGCACGCGGGAACCGGGGAGTCGGTGAGCGCCGAGACGTTGCAGCGCATCGACGCCTGGTGGCGCGCGGCGAACTACCTGTCGGTCGCACAGATCTACCTGCTCGACAACCCGCTGCTGCGCGAGCCGCTGATCCGGGACAACGTCAAGCCGCGCCTCCTCGGGCACTGGGGCACGACGCCGGGCCTCAACTTCCTGTACGCGCACCTGAACCGGGTGATCGGCGAGCGCCAGCAGTCGACGATCTACATCACGGGACCGGGTCACGGTGGTCCCGGCCTGGTCGCGAACGCCTACCTCGACGGCACGTACTCCGAGGTGTACTCCGACATCACGCAGGACGACGAGGGCCTGCGCCGTCTCGTCCGCCAGTTCTCCTTCCCGGGCGGCATCCCCAGCCACGTCGCGCCGGAGACCCCGGGGTCGATCCACGAGGGCGGCGAGCTCGGCTACGCGCTGTCGCACGCCTATGGAGCAGCCTTCGACAACCCCGACCTGCTGGTCGCGACCGTCATCGGCGACGGCGAGGCCGAGACAGGCCCCCTCGCGACGAGCTGGCACTCGAACAAGTTCATCCACCCGTTGAAGGACGGCGTGGTCCTGCCGATCCTGCACCTCAACGGGTACAAGATCGCCAACCCCACGGTCCTGGCCCGGATCCCCGAGTCCGAGCTCCTCGACCTCATGCGGGGCTACGGCCACAAGCCGCACATGTTCGTCGGCGGTTTCGACGGCGAGGACCACGCGGCGGTGCACGCACGCTTCGCGGCAGTGCTCGACGAGGTCATGGACGAGATCGCCGCGATCAAGGCGCGCGCCGCGACCGGCGACGACTCCCGCCCGCAGTGGCCGATGATCATCTTCAAGACCCCCAAAGGCTGGACGTGCCCGCCGGTCATCGACGGCAAGCAGGTCGAGGCGTCCTGGCGCTCGCACCAGGTCCCCCTCGCGAGCGCACGCGACACCGCCGCGCACCTCGACGTGCTCGAGGGGTGGCTGCGCTCGTACCGCGCCGAGGAGCTGTTCGACGCGACCGGTCGGCTCGAGCCGGACATCGCGTCGCTCGCACCCGCCGGCCACCTGCGCATGAGCGACAACCCGCACACCAACGGCGGCCTGCTCCTCAAGGACCTCCGCCTGCCGGACTTCCGCGACTTCGCCGTCGACGTCCCCGTGCCGGGCGGCTCGATCTCCGAGGCGACGCGCGTCCTGGGCGACTGGCTGACCGAGGTCATCAAGCTCAACCCGGACAACTTCCGGATCTTCGGCCCGGACGAGACGGCGTCGAACCGGCTGCAGTCGGTCTTCGGTGTCACGGACAAGGTCTGGGACGCCGAGTACCTCGGCCCGGAGGTCGACGAGCACCTCGCCCGCGCGGGCCGGGTCGTCGAGATGCTGTCGGAGCACCAGTGCCAGGGCTGGCTCGAGGGCTACCTGCTGACCGGGCGCCACGGCCTGTTCAACTGCTACGAGGCGTTCATCCACATCATCGACGCCATGTTCAACCAGCACGCGAAGTGGCTGAAGGTCACCAACGAGATCCCGTGGCGCCGGCCGGTCGCGAGCCTGAACTACCTGCTCTCGAGCCACGTCTGGCGTCAGGACCACAACGGGTTCAGCCACCAGGACCCGGGGTTCATCGACCACGTCGTCAACAAGAAGGCCGAGATCGTCCGCGTCTACCTGCCGCCGGACGCGAACACCCTCCTCGCGACGTACGACCACTGCCTGCGCAGCCGGCAGTACGTCAACGTCGTCGTCGCCGGCAAGCAGCCCGCGCCGAACTTCCTGACGATGGACCAGGCCGTGGCGCACTGCGAGCGCGGCCTCGGAATCTGGGAGTGGGCCGGGACCGAGACCATCGGCCAGGACCCGGACGTGGTGCTCGGGTGCGCGGGCGACGTGCCCACGCTCGAGGTGCTCGCAGCGGCAGACATCCTGCGCCGCGAGCTGCCCCACCTCAAGGTCCGCGTGGTCAACGTCGTCGACCTCATGCGTCTGCAGGACGAGCACGAGCACCCGCACGGCCTGTCCGACCGCGACTTCGACACGCTCTTCACGACCGACAAGCCCGTGATCTTCGCGTACCACGGCTACCCGTGGCTCATCCACCGCCTCACCTACCGCCGCAAGGGTCACTCGAACATCCATGTGCGCGGCTACAAGGAGGAGGGCACGACGACGACGCCGTTCGACATGGTCATGCTCAACGACCTCGACCGGTTCCACCTCGTGATGGACGTCATCGACCGTACCGAGGGCCTCGGGTCCAAGGCCGCGGGCCTTCGTCAGCGCATGTCGGACGCCCGTCTCGCCGCACGCCAGTACACCCGGGACTTCGGCGAGGACCAGCCGGAGGTCCGCGACTGGGTCTGGCCCGACGCGGGCGACACCGCCGACACCGAGCAGGTGGCGGCCGCGATCAGGGACACGGGCGGCGACAACGACTGATCCGTCACCTGAACCGCAGCACCAGAACCACTTGACCGACGGCACGACCCGGACGACGACGCGCGGACACTCGCGCACGAAGAAGGCAGCACTGTGGCACGCAGCATCTATCTCACCTCCCCGGAGGGGGAGACCAACAAGTCGACGGTCGCGCTCGGGCTGGTGGACCTGCTGACCCGCACCGTCCAGCGGGTCGGGGTCTTCCGGCCGATCGCCCGGTCGAGCGACACCCGCGACTACGTGCTCGAGCTCCTGCTCGAGCACGACGGCGTGGACCTGTCGTACGAGGACTGCCTCGGCGTCACCTACGAGCAGGTGCACGCCGACCCCGAGGCGGCCCTCGCCGAGATCGTGCAGCGGTACCACGCGGTCGCCCGTGAGTGCGACGCGGTCGTCGTCGTCGGCACGGACTACACCGACGTCTCCGGGCCGACCGAGCTCGCGTACAACGCGCGCATCGCCGCCAACCTGGGTGCGCCCGTCCTGCTCGTCGTGAGCGGGAACGGGCGCAGCCCCGACGAGGTGCGGCAGGCGGCCGAGGTCTCGATCTCCGAACTCGAGGCCAACTACGCCCACGTCGTCGCCGTGATCGCGAACAGGTGCGCGGAGGGCGCCGTCGAGGAGATCCGGGCGGCCCTGGGCACCACGGTCCCCGCGTGGGCGATCCCCGAGGACCCGTACCTGTCCGCGCCGACCGTGCGCCAGCTCATGGAGGCCGTCGGCGGGAGCCTCGTCGTCGGGGACGAGCAGCTGCTGTCCCGCGAGGTCGTCGACGTGCTCGTCGGCGCCATGTCGATCGAGCACCTGCTCGACCGCCTGCACGACGGCGTCGTCGTCATCACGCCCGGCGACCGCTCGGACATCCTGCTCGGGCTGCTCATGGCGCACGCGGCCGAGGGCTTCCCGTCGCTCGCCGGCATCATCCTCAACGGTGGGTTCTTCCCCCCGCCGACCGTCGCTCGTCTCGTCGAGGGCATCGGGACGCGGCTGCCGATCATCCGCACCGACCTCGGGACGTTCCGCAGCGCGGGTGCCGCCGCACGCACCCGGGGCCGCCTCAGCGCGGACTCGCAGCGCAAGGTCGACACGGCCCTCGCCCTGTTCGAGAAGCACACCGACAGCGCGGCGCTCGTCGCGGCGCTCGAGGTCCCGCACCCCGAGGTCGTCACCCCGCTCATGTTCGAGTGGACGCTGCTCGACCGCGCGCGCTCCCACCGCAAGCACATCGTGCTGCCCGAGGGCAACGACGACCGGATCCTGAGGGCCGCCTCGACGCTGCTCCAGCGCGGTGTCGCGGAGCTCACGCTGCTCGGCGACGAGGGCGCCATCCGCACCCGGGCCACCGAGCTCGGGCTGCAGATCGCCGACGCGCACGTGATCGACCCCAAGCAGGGGGACCTGTTCGAGCGGTTCGCGAGCGAGTACACGGCGCTGCGCGCGCACAAGGGCATGACGCTCGACCGCGCCCGCGAGATCGTCTCGTCGGTGTCCTACTTCGGCACGATGATGGTCCACGACGGCCTCGCCGACGGCATGGTGTCGGGTGCGCTCCACACGACCGCGCACACCATCAGGCCGTCGTTCGAGATCATCAAGACCGTCCCGGGCGTCTCCATCGTCTCGAGCGTGTTCCTGATGTGCCTCGAGGACCGGGTGCTCGTCTATGGCGACTGCGCGGTCAACCCCGACCCCACGGCCGAGCAGCTCGCCGACATCGCGATCTCGTCGGCCGCGACGGCCGCCCAGTTCGGCGTCGAGCCGCGCATCGCGATGCTGTCGTACTCGACCGGCGAGTCCGGCACGGGCGCCGACGTCGACAAGGTCCGGCTCGCCACCGAGCTGGTCCGCCAGCGGCGCCCCGACCTGTCGGTCGAGGGCCCGATCCAGTACGACGCGGCGGTCGACGCCTCCGTCGCGCACACGAAGATGCCCGAGTCGACGGTCGCCGGGCGCGCGACGGTCTTCGTGTTCCCCGACCTCAACACCGGAAACAACACGTACAAGGCAGTCCAGCGCTCTGCCGGGGCCATCGCGATCGGACCGGTGCTGCAGGGTCTGCGCAAGCCCGTCAACGACCTGTCCCGTGGGGCGCTCGTCCAGGACATCGTCAACACTGTCGCGATCACCGCCATCCAGGCACAGGCCCTGGACGCGACCACCACGGAAGGTCAGCTGTGAACTCCCTCGTCCTCGTCATCAACTCCGGCTCGTCGTCGATCAAGTACCAGCTGCTCGACGTCGCGGCCAAGGAGGTCCTCGCGAACGGCATCGTCGAGCGCATCGGGCTCGACATGGGCAAGGTCAAGCACACCGGGCCGAACGGCGACACCGTCCTGGAGCAGCCCGTCGCCGACCACGAGGCGGGCATGAAGCTCGTGCTCGGGCTCTTCAACACGCAGGGCCCGCAGATCGACGAGACCGCGCTCGTCGCGATCGGCCACCGGATCGTGCAGGGTGGCAGCGTCTTCCAGGGACCGGCGCTGATCGACGACGCGGTCCTGCAGCAGATCTCCGACCTGTCGCCGCTCGCCCCCCTGCACAACCCCGCGCACGTCGCGGGGATCGTGGCGGCCCGGCACGCGTTCCCGACGGTGCCCCACGTCGCGGTGTTCGACACCTCGTTCCACCAGACCCTGCCGCCTGCCGCCTACACGTACGCGATCGACCGCGAGCTGGCCGCGACGTACTCGATCCGCCGGTACGGCGCCCACGGCACGTCGCACAAGTTCGTCTCGCGCGCCGCGGCGGAGTTCCTCGGCAAGGACCCGGCCGACATCAACGTCATCGTGCTGCACCTCGGCAACGGGGCGTCAGCGACCGCCGTGCGCGGCGGGGTGTCGGTCGAGACGTCGATGGGGCTGACGCCGCTCGAGGGCCTCGTGATGGGCACGCGTTCCGGCGACATCGATCCCGCGGTGCTCTTCCACCTGGCCCGCCAGGGGAACATGTCGATCGACGACCTCGACGACCTGCTCAACCGCAGGTCGGGCATGCTCGGGCTGTCGGGCTACACGGACATGCGCGACCTGCACGACGCCGTGGCCGCGGGCGACGAGAACGCGCGCACCGCGCTCGACGTCTACTTCCACCGCATCAAGGGCTACGTCGGCAACTACTACGCCCAGCTCGGCCACGTCGACGCCATCGTCTTCACGGCCGGCATCGGCGAGAACGACGACATCGTGCGAATCGGCTCGCTCACAGGGCTCGAGCGTCTCGGCATCGCCGTGGACCCCGATCGCAACGCCGGCCGGATCAAGGTGCCGACGATCATCTCCCCCGACGGCAGCGAGGTCACCGTCCTGGTGTACCCGACGAACGAGGAGCTCGAGATCGCGCGCGAGTCGGTCGAGCTGGTGCGCAGCCGCTGAGGCCCGTGCCAGGCCGTTGAGGCCGATACGGAGCTGCTGGGGTCGGCGCGGAGGCGCTGAGTCGCGCCGAGGCGCTGGCTCAGCGCGTCCATGCCTCGGACGATTCGCGCCAATTGCTCACATCGCGCCCAGATGTGCCGATCAGGTGACGTGGCCCCCAGCCAGCTGCGGTGTCCGCCCGGTGCGGAGTGAGCGTGCATCCCGAGCGCGCCGCCTCGGTGCCGCGCGCCGAGCACCACGAGCTCGTGGAGCACGTGCGCGCGCTGAGCGACAACGACCCGGCGCAGTGCGTCGTGCAGGGGCGGCTTGGGCTCGGCATCGTCCGCGACGCGGGTGACGAGGTCGCGGAGATGCAGCTGTGCGCGCACCTCGGCTTCGCGTACTACCTGCTTGCCGAGGATGCGCCGGCGCTCGAGGTGACCCAGCGAGCGCTCGACCTGGCCCGCGAGCAGCACGACCGACCGTGGGAGGCCAAGGCCCTCATCACCCTGGGAAGCGTGCACGGCGGGTTCGGCGACAACACGTCGGCGATCGACTTCCTCGAGCAGGCTCTCGCGATCCGCCGCGAGCTCGACGACACCTATGGCACGGCGGTCGCACTCAACAACCTGGCCGACACCTACATCGAGATGCGGCAGTTCTTCGACCGCGCCCGCGAGCTGCTGACGGAGTCGCACGCGCTCTTCACGTCGATCCCCGACTCGGAGCAGGCAACGAAGGGCGCCTCGGTCGCGCTCGGGACGCTCGCCGAGCTCGCCATGGCCGAGTCGGAGCGCGTGGGCCTGGGCGCTCACGACGCCGCGAGCGCGGCCGCGGAAGCACTGCAGCGTGCCCGGGAGAGCCTCGCGGTCGCCGAGACGCTCGACGACAACCTCCGCATCCTGGCGATCGCGCGGCTCGCGGAGGCCCGCGCCCTCGTCGCGTGCGGGCGCCACGACGAGGCAGAGCAGGCGATCGGCCGGATCCGGGCCATGGGCGGCGTCACCGGCACGCCCTACTTCCGGATCATGGACAGCATGCTGACGGGCCGCATCCACCGGACGCGCGGATTCCACGCGGCGGCCGCCGAGGCCGTCGAGGCCGGCCTCGCGCTGACTGACGACACGCCGCGCCTGACGGAGCGCGTCCAGCTGCTCACCGACCTGGTCACGGTCCACGAGGAGCGTGGGGCGTTCGCCGACGCGCTCGGCGCGCACCGACGGCTGTTCGAGGCGACGCTCCGGGCGCGCGACGACGTCGCCGAGCGCCGCGGCCGCGTCCTCAACGGCCACCTCGACCTCGAGCGCGCCCAGCTCGCCGCCGAGCGTGCGCAGCTGAGGTCCGAGCAGCTGGAGTCGGTCAACCGCACGCTGGCGTATGACGCTCTGCACGACGGGCTGACCGGCCTGGCGAACCGCCGCGACTTCGACTCGACGTTGGCCGCCATCACGTCGCGGGCCCATGCCCCCCTCACGCTGCTCCTGACGGACCTCGACAAGTTCAAGGGCGTCAACGACCAGTTCTCCCACCTCGTCGGCGACGAGGTGCTGCGGCGCGTCGCCCAGATCATCGGCGCGTGCGTCCGTGGCACCGACCTCGTCGCGCGGATCGGCGGGGAGGAGATCGCGGTCCTGCTCGCGTCCGACCTGGACCCGACGTTCATCGCCGAGGTGTGCGAGCGGATCCGGCGTTCGATCGCGGACTACGCGTGGGACGACGTCGCGCCCGGCCTGCGGGTGACGATCAGCATCGGTGCGGCGTCGTGGCGGCCCGGCGAGAGCCCCGTGCACCTGCACGGCCGTGCCGACGCGCTGCTCTACGAGGCCAAGCGGCTCGGCCGCAACCGCATCGTCCGCGACGCCTGAGCCGTCGAGCCCGACCGCCAGGTCACGGCAGACGCAGCGCCCGCATCGCGCGCAGAGCGTGGGTGAAGACCACGGGCCACCGCTCGGTGCCGAGGTCGAACAGTCGCTGCAGCCCGAGCGGCGGGCCGCCGAGGACCCCGTGCGCACCGCGCTGGATCGCGACCGACTGCAGGTCCGTCGTCGCCCACAGCCCTTCGCGCCCGTGCCGGTGCCCGAGCCCCGAGTGCCCGCGACCGCCCTGCGGTGCGCCCGTCGAGCCCCAGACCGCGACGTAGCCCTCGTTGACGTTGACCGTGCCCGCGTGGACCCGGGCAGCGATGGCCGCACCGCGGCGCGCGCTGCGCGTCCACACGCTCGCGTTGAGCCCGTAGGGGCTGTCGTTCATGGCGGCGACCGCCTCGTCGTCCGACGCGACGCGGTACACGGACACGACGGGGCCGAACGTCTCCTCGTGGAACACGCGCGCATCCGGTGTGACGCCGTCGAGGATGGTCGGCTCGTAGAACAACGGGCCGAGGTCGATGCGGTGCACCCCGCCCGCGACGACGACAGCACCATGCGTGAGGGCGTCCTCGACGTGCTCGACGACCGTCGCGAGCTGGGCCGCCGAGGTGAGCGAGCCCACGTCCGACCGGTAGTCGAGGTCTGCGCCGAGACGCAGGTCGCGCGTGCGCCGGGCGAACGCCTCGAGGAACGCGTCCGCGACGTGCTCGTGGACGTAGAGGCGCTCGATCGAGATGCAGAGCTGACCCGTGCTCCCGAAGCACGCCCGGACCGCGCCGGCTGCCGCGACCTCGACGTCGACGTCGTCGGCGACGTACATCGGGTTCTTGCCGCCGAGCTCGAGGGTCACGGGGATCAGTCGCTCGCCGGCCCGGGCGGCCACGATGCGCCCGGTCGCGGTCGACCCGGTGAAGACCACGTGGTCGACGTGGTCGACGACGGCCGTGCCGAGCGCGACGCCGTCGCCCACGACGACCTGGAGCACCCCCGCGGGAAGACCTGCCGCCTCGAGCTGCTCGACGGCCCACAGCGCCGTCAGCGCCGTCTGCGGGTCGGGCCGGAGCACGACGGCATTGCCAGCGACCAGGGCGGGCAGCGCGTCGCCGAGGGTCAGGGTGAGGGGGTAGTTCCAGGGCGCCACGATGCCGACGACCCCGACCGGGTGGCGCAGCACGCGCACGCTCGTGAGCCCGGGCACGAGCCCTCGCACACGACGGTCGGCGAGGTACTCCTTGGCGTGGAGCGCGTAGTGCCGGGCCACGAGAGCGACGTCCGCGACCTCCTCGAACGCACTCGCGCGCGACTTGCCGCTCTCGAGCTGGATGAGGTCGAGGACGTCGCTCTGGTGCTCGAGGAGCAGGTCGTGCAGGCGCAGGAGCACCGCGCAGCGCTCGCGCAGCGGGACCGTCGCCCAGGTGCGCTGGGCGCGGCGGGCGGCAGACGTCGCGCGTTCCACGTCGTCCGGGGTCGAGAGCGGGACCGCCGCGATGGGGCCGCCCGTGAACGGTGCGTAGGTCGTGAACGTCGCCGCCCCGGGTGAGGTGACGATGCGCGCGACCAGCGAGCCGATGTCGTCGGGCTCGAGCACGTAGGTCGCGCGCGGGTCCGTCTCCGGGTCGATCAGGTGCGCATGCTCGGGTTCGTACGCCATGCGACGAGGTTACGTCGCTGGACGCTCAGAGTCTCAGAAGGTCGCGGACTTCCGCGTCGAGAAGGTCCGCGGCCGAGCGACGCGCCTCGACGGCCGAGCCCGACGCGAGCGCGGCGTCCGCCATCTGGCGGCACACGGCCAGCGTGTGCCGACGCAGCGCGTGCCGGACGGCCGGAACCGCAGCACCTGCCATCGACAGGCTGGTGACCCCCAGACCGGTCAGCACGAGCGCCATCAGCGGGTCGGACGCGGACTCCCCGCAGACACCGACCGGCTTGCCGACCTCGACGCCCGCGCGAGCCGTCGCGGCGACGAGGTCGAGGACAGCGGGCTGCCACGGGTCGAGCAGGTCAGCAAGCTCTCCGCGCAGCCTGTCGGTCGCCATCGTGTACTGGGCGAGGTCGTTCGTGCCGAGCGAGACGAAGTCGACCTCCGCGAGGATCTCGCGTGCCCGCAGGGCTGCCGCCGGGACCTCGACCATGACCCCGACGGTCGCGATGCCGTGACGCCGCGCGGCCGACGCGAAGTCCCGGGCCTCACCCGGTGTGGCGATCATCGGCGCCATGACCCAGGGGGCGATGCCGGTCTCCTGCTGCGCACGGGCGAGGGCGGCGAGCTGGGTGTCGAGCAGCTCGGAGTGCACCCGCACGAGCCGGTAGCCACGCACGCCCAGAGCCGGGTTCTCCTCGTCGGGTTGGGTCGCGAAGCCCAGGGGCTTGTCGGCACCGGCGTCGAGCGTCCGCACCACGACCTTGCGGCCCCCGAGGGAACGCAGTGCCCGGGCGTAGACCTCCGCCTGCTCCGACTCTGTCGGAGCGGTGGCGCGTTCGAGGAACAGCACCTCGGTGCGGAACAGCCCGACGCCCTCCACCGCGCCGGCGGCGACACGCTCGGCGTCGGCGGCCGTGCCGATGTTGGCGAGCAGGGCGACCGCGTGCCCGTCGGCAGTCCCACCGGGCGCGACGTCGTCGGCGAGGGCGTGCTCCGCCGTCGCGCGTCGAGAGATCTCGGCCCGCAGACCCTCGTCGGGCCAGGTCGTCACTGTGCCGGCGGACGCGTCGACGGCGACCTCGACCCCCTCCGGCAGCTCCGTCACGCCGGCGACCCGCACGAGGCACGGCAGCCCGAGCTGCCCCGCGATGATCGCGGTGTGCCCCGTCGGGCCTCCGAGCTCGGTGACGATCGCAAGGACGTGGTCGAGGTCGAGCGCCGCGGTGTCCGCGGGCGCGAGGTCCCGGGCGACGACGACGGACGGCACCAGCAGCTCCGGAACGCCGGGGTCAGGCAGGCTCAGCGCACGGGCGACCACACGGTCACGCACGCTGAGCAGGTCCGTCACCCGCTCGGCGAGGTACCCGCCGGCCTGCTCGAACATCGCAGCGAAGGTCGCGACCACGGCGTCCATCGCCGCGACCGGCGGCTCCCCCGCCTCGACGCGGGTGAGCACCTGACCGCGCCATGCGCGATCGGCGGCCATCTGGGCGGTCGCGGCGAGCACGTCGCGAATCGTGCCGGTCGCGCGGTCCGACTGCGCCTGGAGGTCGGCAGCGACGCCCGTGAAGGCTGCCTCGAGCGTCGCCCGGGTCGTGGCCGCATCTGCCGGGACGCCATCGACCAGCACGCGGGCGTCGGGTGGGACGGCCGGCGCGGGCCGCGCATGAGCGACGGGTCCGACGACGCCACCACGACCGACCCCGACGCCGTGCAGGACCTGGCTGCTGGAGGCAGCCGTCGGCGGGGTCATGACACGCCTGCCGACTGCCCGCCCGCTGCTAGCGGGGAACCTGAGCTGTCCGGCGCGTCGAGGTCGGTCGCGAGCAACGCCACCAGCTCGGCGAGGACGCCCTCGGCTCCCGGCCCGTCGGCGGCCAGCGTGACCTCCTCGCCGTGCGGCACGCCGAGCGACATCACGAACATGATGCTGGTCGCGTCGACGGGCTCACCGCTGGGACGGGCGATCGTGACGGCGAGACCGCTGGCGGCGGCGGCCTGGGTGAAGAGCATCGCGGGGCGGGCGTGCAGACCGACCCGGGACGCGACGATGACAGTGCGCTCGACCATGACAGGGGTCCTTCCGGCGCGCGTGGCGCGCTGAGATGCAGGGACAGATGCGGGGAACTGCGGGGTGCGGTCGGTGCCCGACGGCGCTGGGCCGCCGGGCACCGACCGGGTCAGGCGGCTGCGCCCAGGGTGGCGGGGACGACTGCGGCGTCCCCGGTCGGGCTGCGGCGCGCGCCCTTGACGATGACCACCGCGGCCGCGGTGACGACGGTGCCGATCAGGACAGCCGCCAGGAACCCGAGCGGCTGACCGATCAGCGGCGCGACCCAGACGCCACCGTGCGGTGCCCGCAGGGTCGACCCGAAGGCCATCACGAGACCGCCGGTGAGGCCCGAGCCGAGCATCAGGGACGGGATGACGCGCAGTGGGTCGGCGGCCGCGAACGGGATCGCACCCTCGGTGATGAAGGACGCACCGAGCAGCCAGGCGGCCTTGCCGTTCTCCCGCTCCTCCTCGGTGAACAGCACACCGCGCACGGAGGTCGCCAGCGCGAGGCCGAGCGGCGGCGTCATGCCGGCAGCCATGACCGCCGCCATGATCTTGAACTGCGTCGCGTCGGTCGTGGGGTTGGCGAGGACAGCCTGGAGACCGGTCGTGGCGAACACGTAGGCCACCTTGTTGAGCGGACCACCCATGTCGAACGCCATCATCAGCCCGAGGATCACCCCGAGAATGATGATGTTGGCGCCGCTCATCCCGTTGAGCCAGCTGCTCAGCGCCTTCATCAGAGCGGCGATCGGTCGGCCGAGGACGACGTACATCATCAGGGCCGTCCCGATCACGGCAAGAAGGGGAGTGACGACCACCGGCATGATGCCGCGCACGCCCTTGGGGACCTTCCAGCGGGAGATCCAGAGCGCGAGGAACCCGGCGATGAACCCGGAGGCCAGACCACCGAGGAACCCGGCGCCGACAGTCGCCGAGATGAGACCGCCGACGAACCCGGGGGTGATTCCCGGACGGTCGGCGATCGCGTAGGCGATGTACCCGGACAGGGCGGGCACCAGGAAGAAGAACGCCGCCTTGCCGGCCCAGAACAGCAGGGCGCCCCAGGCCATCTTCGAGGTCGGGCTGAAGTCGCCGTTGAACAGGCTCGTCTCGGCGAACTCGTACACCTTGTATCCGCCGAGCATGAAGCCCAGGCCGATCAGGATGCCACCCGCAGCGACGAACGGGATCATGTGCGAGACACCGGTCATCAGGTACTGGCGGATCCGGGTGCCGACGCCGATCTTGCGTGCCGCCTGCGCCGGCGCGGGCGCAGGCGCGGCTCCCGCAACCTTCGCGGGCGCGGCCTCGACCGCGGCCACGGCCATGGCGATCACCTCGGCGGGGTCGTGGACGGCCTTCTTGACGCCGACGTCGATCGTGGGCTTGCCGGCGAACCGCGCCTTGTCCTTGACCTCGAGGTCCGCGGCGTAGATCACACCGTCGGCGTCGGCGATGATCTGCGGGTCCAACGGCGTGGAGCCGGCGGCGCCCTGGGTCTCGACGAAGACCTGGTGGCCGGCCGCCTTGCCTGCCTGCTCGAGGGCCTCAGCGGCCATGTAGGTGTGGGCGATCCCCGTGGGGCACGAGGAGACTGCGACGAACTTCATGAGGGGACGACCTCTCGAGTGATGATGTCGGCGACCGTGCCGGCATCGGTGGCTTCCTTCAGGGATGTCCGGAACGACTCGTGGACGAGACGCCGTGCGAGCGCGGCGAGGATCTGGAGGTGGTCGCTGTCCCCCGCAGCCGGAGCCGCGATGAGGAAGACGAGCGTGGCCGGACCGTCGGGGGCACCGAAGTCGACGCCCGCAGGGACCTTGGCGACGGCCAGGCTCGGCACCGTGACGAAGGCCGAGCGCGCATGCGGCAGCCCGATCCCGCCGGGCATCCCGGTGGCCATCTGGGCCTCGCGGGCACGCACGTCGGCGTGGAAGCCGTCGGCGTCCGTCACCCGACCGTCGGCGACGAGGAGGTCGATGAGCCGACGAGTCACGTCGTCGCGGTCTGCGGCGACGACGTCGACGGCGACGAGGTCGGCGGTGATGAGGGGGGTGGTCATGTCACAGCTCCTTCAGTGTGAGATGCGGATCGGGCGTGTCGATGAC
>DASVMA010000038.1:0-2532 GCA_036384595.1 Cellulomonas sp.
CGCGCGGCCGCGAGCTGCCCACCGAGCTGACCTCGACCGGGCGCGAGCACCTGGAGGCGGCCAGCGCGACCGTGCTCGCGGTCCAGACGAGAATGTGCGCCGGGCTGACCGCCGACCAGCAGCACGTCCTGCTCGAGAGCCTCGCGGCCTGCATCCGCAACCTCAGCGACAGCCCCGGCGCGAACGCGAGCTGACCCGCCGCAACGAGGAGCGCCTGGCCGACCCCGGGCAGGGTCGACCAGGCGCATGCACTGCTCGCCGGGCACTCAGCGCGTGTCGCTGCCACCCTTCGCGACCGACGCGCGTCCGGCCTCGAGCCGCGCGATCGGCACCCGGAACGGCGAGCACGACACGTAGTCGAGCCCGACCTCGTCGAAGAAGTGCACCGACTCCGGGTCGCCGCCGTGCTCGCCGCACACGCCGATGGTCAGGTCGGGCCGGGCGGCCCTGCCCTCCTCGACGGCGAGGCGGACCAGCCGGCCGACGCCGGTGCGGTCGATCGTCTCGAACGGGGACACGGCGATGACGCCCAGGTCCGTGTACTCGGCGAAGAACGCGCTCTCCACGTCGTCACGCGAGAAGCCCCAGGTGGTCTGGGTCAGGTCGTTGGTGCCGAACGAGAAGAACTCGGCCTCGCCCGCCATCCGGCCGGCCGTGAGGGCCGCCCGCGGGAGCTCGATCATCGCGCCGATCGCGATGTCCAGCTCGACGCCCTCGGCCTTCGCGACCTCGGCGAGGATCGCCTCGGCCTCGTCGCGCACGAGGCGCAGCTCCATGACCGACGCGGCGAGCGGGACCATGATCTCCGCACGCGGGTGCCCGCCCTCCTTGAGCCGGTACGCGTGAGCCTCGGCGATGGCACGGATCTGCAGGGCGAACAGACCGGGCACGACGAGCCCCAGCCGGACGCCGCGCAGACCGAGCATCGGGTTGGCCTCGTGCATGCGCTCGACCGCCGCGAGGAGCTGGACGTCGTGGTCGAACTCCTCCTGCGTCTCCTTCAGCTCGCCGCGCTCGCGCCGGTCGGTCGCGAGCGCGACACGGACGGACAGTGCCGTGAGGTCGGGGAGGAACTCGTGCAGCGGGGGGTCGATGAGCCGGATCGTCGTCGGCAGCCCGTCCATCTCGCGGAGGATGTCGATGAAGTCCGCACGCTGCAGCGGGAGCAGCGCGTCGAGGGCCGCCTGGCGTTCGTCGTCCTCCCGGGCCAGGACGACGCGCTCGATGAGCACGCGCCGGTCGCCGAGGAACATGTGCTCGGTGCGGCACAGGCCGATCCCCTGCGCGCCCCAGACCCGGGCGCGGTGCGCGTCCTCGGCCGTGTCGGCGTTGGCGTGCACGTCGAGGCGGCGCACCACGTCGGCGTGCTTGAGGATCCGGTCGACGGCGCGCACGAGGACGATCGTGTCCTCGTCGTCCGTGTGCTCGAGCGCGGAGTCGAGACCCTCCTCGAGGTACTGGACGACGGGCGACGGCACGACGGGCACCGCCCCGAGGAAGACCTCGCCGGTCGAGCCGTCGATGGCGATGACCTCGCCCTGCTTCAGGACCCGCTTGCCGACGTGGACCGTCTGCGCGGCGGCGTCGACGTCGAGCGCCTCAGCGCCCACGACGCACGTCGTGCCCATGCCACGGGCGACGACGGCCGCGTGCGAGGTCTTGCCGCCCCGGGACGTGAGGACACCGACGGCGGCGATCATGCCGCCGAGGTCGTCCGGGTTGGTCTCGCGGCGGACGAGGATGACGTCCTTGCCCTCGGCCGCCCACGCCTGCGCGGTCTTCGAGTCGAAGACGATCTGCCCGACGGCGGCCCCCGGCGACGCGGCCATGCCCTTGGCGAGCAGGGTGCGCGGCGCGGCGGAGTCGAACTGCGGGAACATCAGGTTGCTCAGCTGCTGACCGGTCACGCGTTCGAGCGCCTCGTCCATCGTGATGAGGTGCTCGTCGACGAGCTGGGTCGCGATGCGGAACGCCGCGTTGGCGGTGCGCTTGCCGACGCGGGTCTGCAGCATCCACAGCTTGCCGCGCTCGACCGTGAACTCGATGTCGCACAGGTCGCGGTAGTGCGTCTCGAGCCGGCGCATGGCCTGGCGCAGGTCCCCGAACGACACCGGGTCGAGCTTCTCGAAGTCAGCGAGCGACAGCGTGTTGCGGATGCCCGCGACGACGTCCTCGCCCTGCGCGTTCGGCAGGTAGTCGCCGTAGTCGCCGATCTTGCCGGTCGCCGGGTCACGCGTGAAGCAGACGCCGGTGCCCGAGTCGGGGCCCAGGTTGCCGAACACCATGCTCACGACGTTCACGGCCGTGCCGAGGTCGTCGGAGATGCGCTCACGACGCCGGTACAGGCGCGCGCGGTCGGTGTTCCACGACTCGAAGATGGCGGCGATCGCGAGGTCCAGCTGCTCACGCGGGTGCTGCGGGAAGTCGCGCCCGGAGTGGTCGCGCACGATGACCTTGAACTGCTCGACGAGCTCTTCGAGGTCCTTGGCGTTGAGGTCGGTGTCGATCGTCGCGCCGCGCTCGGTCTTGATC
>DASVMA010000039.1:0-2957 GCA_036384595.1 Cellulomonas sp.
GGGCTCCTCGACGGGTTCGTCATGTTCTTCGCGCTCGCCGCGTTCGGCGCCCTGGTCCTCGACAGAGAACAGGCCCGGCGCCGCCTCGCGCACCGTGCCGCCGCGATCCTCGACTCGGGGGCGGACCTCGGCTGGGGCCCGCGCCTGGGGTGGCGGTGGTGGCGGCTCGCCGCGGGGGTCCTGCTGGGCCTGTGCATCGGGACGAAGTGGTCGGGGCTCTACTTCCTCGCGGTGTTCGGCCTGATGAGCGTCATCTGGGACGCGACGGCCCGTCGTGCGGTCGGCGTGCGTCCGTGGCACGTGTCGGCCCTGGTGCGCGACGCGATCCCCGCCGGGACCTCGATGGTCCTGCTCGCGTTCGCCACCTACCTGTCCTCGTGGTTCGGCTGGTTCCGCAGCTCGGGCGGCTACATGCGTCACTGGGCCGAGCAGAACCCCGGTCAGGGCGTCACGTGGCTGCCGTCCGCGCTGCGCTCGCTGTGGAAGTACCACACCGACATGTGGTACTTCCACAACCACCTGGTCACCCCGCACGCGTACGCGGCGTCGCCCCTCGGCTGGATCGTCCAGTGGCGCCCGACGTCCTACTTCTACCCGTCGTCGATCTCGGGCCTCACGGGAGACGCCGCGCAGCGTGCGTGCGGCGCGAGCTCGTGCTCGCAGGCCATCACGTCGCTGGGCAACCCGCTGCTGTGGTGGAGTGCCGCCGCGGCCGTCCTCGTGGCCCTCGGCTACCTCGTGCTGAACCGTGACTGGCGCGCGGGCGCCGTCCTCTCGGGGATCGCGGCGGGGTGGCTGCCGTGGTTCGCGTACTACCACCGGACGATCTTCACGTTCTACTCGATCGCGTTCACGCCCTGGGTCGTCCTGACCCTGACCTACGTGCTCGGGCTCGTCGTCGGGCCGCGCGAGGGGCAGGACCCCGTCCGGCGACGGCACGCGATCGCGTGGGTCAGCGCGTTCGTGGCGCTGATCGTGGTCGTCAGCGCGTTCTTCTACCCGGTCTGGACGGCCTGGGTCGTGCCGTACTCGTTCTGGCACATGCACATGTGGCTGCCCAGCTGGATCTGACCGTCAGGCCAGGCCAGGCGCCCAGTCGACCTGCGGGCTCGCGTACCAGGCGAGTCCCGTCCGGTCCCACATCGCCCCGTGCTGGGCAACGCGCTCCCGGAAGTCCGACCAGTCGCGCTGCTCGGGCGCGGACCAGGCGACCTCCGCGATCGCTGCGAGCCGCGGCAGCAGCATCGTCGTGAGCTCGTCGAGGCTCCGGATCGTCTCGGTCCACACCGCGGCCTCGACACCCTCGACCGCCTCGGCCGGGACGCCGGCGAGGAACGTCGACGGCTCCCACTCGTACGCGTCGCGCAGCTCGATGTGCCCGGCCCACTCGAGGCCGAGCGCCGTCGACGCGTCGTACTTCATGTCGAGGTAGGCGTGCGGACCGGGCGACAGCAGGACCCGGGCACCCGCCCGCACCGCCGCGATCACGTCGGTGGGGTCCAGGCGGTGGTCCCAGACCTGCACGAGGCTCCCGGGCGCGAGCGCTACGGACGCGACCTCCTGCCAGCCGACGACGCGCTTGCCCGCGGCGTGCACCGCGTCGGCGGCGGTCCCGACGAGCGACGCGTACTCCGTGGCCGGCATCTCGGTCACCTCGTCGCCGCCGATGTGGACGTACCCGCCCGGCGTCAGCGCGGCGACGTCGGCGAACACGTCCCGGAGGAACGCGGCGGTCGCGGGCAGGTCCGCGCTCAGGCGGCTGAACCCGACCTCGATGCCCGTGTAGCCGTCCGCGGGCTGCCCCGACGGCGACAGCTCGCCGTACGCGTGCAGGGCCGCGTTGACGTGCCCCGGGATGTCGATCTCCGGCACGACGGTCACGCCACGGGCTGCCGCGTGCTCGACGAGCTCGGCGTACTCGGCGGCGCGCAGGAACCCGCCCGGGTCGCCGCCCACGGCGCTGCCCGCCGAGAGCTCCGTGAGCAGCGGACGCGACGGCACCTCGAGACGCCAGCCCTGGTCGTCCGTGAGGTGCAGGTGCAGGACGTTCAGCTTGTAGCGGGCCAGCAGCGACACGACGACCTTGAGCTCGGCCAGGCCGAAGAAGTGCCGGGCGACGTCCACCGACAGCCCGCGCCACCGGTAGCGCGGCACGTCCTCGATGCGGACGGCAGGTGCGACGAGCCGCCGCTCCGCGCCGGTCCCGACCGGTCGCAGGAGCTGGCGCAGGGTCGCGAGCCCGCGCACGAGCCCGGTCCGGCGGGGGGCGTCGATCACGATGCGGGCTGCCGTCACGGTCAGCGTGTAGCGCTCGTCGTCGGCGGGGCCGCCGTCCGGCGTGAGGCGCAGCGCGATGACCCCCGCACCGCCGCCGTCGACGTACCGGACCTCGACGGGCGACCCGGCACCGTTGCTCAGCAGGTCGGCGGCGACGACCGCGAGCGCGATCTCCTCGGGCGTGGGCCGGACCACGATGGCCGTGCTCGACGTCACCTCGAACGGCGGCCCGTCGAGCGGCTCGCACACGCGCGGACGCGGGATCACACCGATCAGCTCGGGCACTGCGGTCCTCCGGTCTGGTGGAGTGCGGGTCTCATGACGTGCGTCTCCGATGACGGACGCGCCGCGCCGAGCCTCCGAGCACACTACGTCAGGGCGGACGGCGTCGATCGGGTGTCGGAGCCGTCACGATCGGGTCACGTCGGCCCGGGCCGCACCGCCGAGCCCTACGGTCGAAGCATGAGGACATGCGCGAGGCTCCGCGGTACCGCCGTCGTGGCCCTCGTCCTGGTCGGCCTCCTCGCCGGGTGCTCCGCCGACCGGAGCGGGAGCTCGACGTCCCAGGCCGACAGCAGCTCCGGCAAGGGCGGCAGTGCGCTGTCGGGGGCCGCGCCGCAGGCCGACTCGGGGACCGGGCAGGTCGCCGCCGACGCCGCTGGGCGCCAGGTCGTCACGAC
>DASVMA010000040.1:0-1662 GCA_036384595.1 Cellulomonas sp.
CTCGTGACCGACTGGGACAACGTCGGTCGCATGGTCTGGGATCAGCACACCCAGCCCGACCATGCGCACGCCGCCGCGGCGGCTGTGCGGGCCGGCAACGACATGATCATGACGACCCCCCAGTTCTTCGACGGGGCCCTCGAGGCCGTGCGCCGCGGCATGCTGGACGAGGCGCTGATCGACGCGGCCGTCGGGCGGATCCTGACGCTGAAGATCGAGCTCGGCCTCTTCGAGGACCCCCGCCACCCCGATACCGCCCGGCAGGCTGCCGTCATCGGCTGCCGCGAGCATGCCGACCTCAACCTCGAGGTCGCGCGCCGCTCGCTCGTCCTCCTCGCGAACGACGGCACGCTCCCTCTCGGGCAGAGCCTCGTGGCCGACGCTGCCGGACGAGCGAGCGGCGGCGACGGCGTGGCGCGCACGATCGCCATCGTCGGTCCCAACGCGGACGACCCGCACACCCAGCTCGGGGACTGGGCCGGCAGCAGCGGCCAGGTGGACTGGATGCCCGACGGTCAGCCACGGGAGATGACCCAGACCGTCCTCGACGGGTTCCACGCCCACGTCCCCGCCGGCTGGACGGTCACGCACGCCCGGGGTGCCGACATCGTCACGATCGGGGCCGACCCTGAGGGCGACGTCTTCCCCGACGGCCAGCCGCGGCCTCCGTTCGCTGTGCCGGCCGCGCCGGACCCCGTGCTGATCGCCGACGCCGTGGCCGCCGCCCGGGGCGCCGACTGGGTCGTCGCCGTGGTCGGCGACCGCATCGAGCTGGTCGGCGAGGGCAGGTCTACCGCGACGCTCGACCTCCTCGGGGGCCAGGTCGCCCTGCTCGACGCCCTGGCCGCGACCGGCACGCCGCTCGTGGTCGTGGTCATCGCCTCCAAGCCGCTCGTGCTGCCGCCGTCGGCTCGACGCGCGGCCGCCATCGTGTGGGCCGCCAACCCCGGCATGCGCGGCGGGCGGGCGATCGCCGAGCTCGCCCTCGGGCTGATCGAGCCGACCGGACGACTGCCGGTGTCGTTCGCGGAGCACGTCGGCCAGCTGCCGGTCTACTACAACCAGATCTCGGGCCAGCACGGGAACCGGTACGCCGACCTCACCCAGCGCGCACCCTTCGCGTTCGGCGAGGGGCTGAGCTACACGAGCGTCGAGTATGCGGACCTGCAGGTCGCGAACACCGTGGTCGGCCCGGGTGACGTTGTGCGCGCCCAGGTCACCGTGCACAACACCGGTGCGCGACCCACGCGCGAGACCGTCCAGGTGTACGTCCACGACACGGTCACCTCGGTCACCTGGGCCGAGAAGGAGCTCAAGGCTTACCGCCAGGTCGACCTCGCGCCCGGACAGAGCCGGACGGTCGACCTCGAGCTCCCCGTCGACAGCTGCAGCCTCGTCGACGCCCAGGGCCGACGCGTCGTCGAGCCCGGTCGGTTCGAGCTGCTCGTGGGCCCGTCCTCACGCGACGAGGTGCTGCTGCGCGCCACGTTCGACGTGCGGGCCTGACACGGATCCGGCAGGATTCGGGCAGACGCCGCCTCGGCGGTCACTGGACCTCAACGTGACGCCTCTGCGCGCCGATAGGACGATGACGACCTCGATGCCGACATGGTCCGCTGGTGCGACTTCGGTGGTCCCCACGGGCGCTCGGCGCGGCGGAGC
>DASVMA010000041.1:0-5715 GCA_036384595.1 Cellulomonas sp.
ACTGGCGGCACCGGGCGTCGCCCCGGACGTGGACACGCGTGCGCTGACCGTGCTGAGGCCGGCGGCCTTCGGGCTCGACCCCGAGCTCGAGCAGACCCGCTACGCGCCGCTGCGCCCCGAGGAGCGTCCGGCACCGCCGGGGGTCGACCCCACGACGGCCGACCTCGAGCTGAGCGATGGGCGCGTCGTCACGGTGACACGGAGCCTGCTCGTGGGACGCAACCCGGGCGGCGACGAGAGCTCGCAGGTGCTCCGTGTCGATGACCCCGGCCGATCGGTCTCCAAGACGCACCTGCAGGTCGGGCTGGACTCGTCCGGGGTCTGGGTCGCGGACCGCGGCTCGACGAACGGCACGCTGGTGACGCTGGCGGACGGGGCGCAGATCGTCTGCGGCCCCGGTCAGCGCGTGCGGCTGCCGGCCGGTGCGACGGTCTCGTTCGGCGACTGCGGTCTGCGCGTCGTTCGCGCCCCCGGGGCGGGCTCCCGGGCCTAGAGTCGCTGCATGGGGCCAGCGTGGTCCACCCGTGCGATGCAGGACGTCGAGCTCGCCGAGGACGGCGCCGGCGCTCCTCCGGATGCACGCTCAGGTTCCGCTCCCGACAGCTCCGGGGGCCCGCCGACGATCGGTCTGTGGGGGGCTCTGCGGCGCTGGTGGCCGGTCGCGGTGCTCGTCGTGCTCGCGGTGGCTGCGTCGTCCGTCGCGATCGATCGCCGTGACGCCGCCCGGTCTGACCGCATCGCCGCCGTGGCCGGCATGATCCGCCCCCTCGCCGCCGCGCCGTCGGTCCTGTGGCGGTCGACCGCGACTGCGGCGGACGACGTCCTCGCGGCGGGCGGTGCACTCGTCGTCGTCGGACCCCGTCAGGACATGTGGCGCGTGACCTCGCTCGATCCTGCGACGGGCGCCGAGCGCTGGTCGCGGGTCGTCGCCCCGGTCGCGCTCGGCGGAACCGAGGGCGGCTGGGTGCAGTGCCCGCACACGGACGCCGACGTCGGCTCGGTCGTCGTGTGCGTCGTGACGAAGCCGAGGCCGGTCTACACGGACGGCAACGGGGCTCCGGGGGGCACCCGCACCGTGACGCACCAGGTCGTCGCCCTGGGGGCGGCGGACGGCTCGGTGCTCGGTCGGTGGACCTTCACCGGCGCCCCGATCGCCGTGGCGCGCGCGGGTGACGACGTGGTGGTCGCTGCGAGGGACGACGACCTGTTCGTGGAGATCGCCCGCCGGGCTGCGGTCACCGGGGACGCGGTGTGGCGGCACCGCAGCGGTGAGGCGGAGACCACCGCCGGCAATGCCCGCGTCGAGGTCGGCCCGCAGCTGGTCCTGCTGACCGGCGCGACGTCCACGGTGCTCGACGCGGCGACCGGCACGGTGCTCTTCTCGGAGCCGTCGCTCAGCTACGTGCTCACGGAGGCGGTCGGCGACGAGTTCGTGACGTGGTCGATCGCGCACGGCGGCATGCTGCACGACGCGACCGGTGCCCCTGAGTTCACGGTCCCCGGCTTCCCGGCCGAGCAGCTCGCGAGCGACGGCTCGGCCCCGGACGTGCTGGTGATCGACCAGGGCCGGTGGATCGTCGGCGACGAGGCGACGACAGGGCGTCAGCTGTGGAAGGCCGACACGACGCTCGACCCCGTGCTCACGGTCGACCACCAGCTCGTGCTCTCCGGCGGTGCGCGGGTCGGCGTCCTCGACCTGCGCACGGGCTCCGTCGTGTGGAGCCGCGAGGTGGGCGAGTCTCTCGTCGGGCGCCCGCTCAGCGACGGTACGCTGGTGGTCGCGATGGCGTCGGCGCTCGACGGGTCGGCGCAGCTCGAGGCGTTCGGCCTGCGCGACGGTGTCCCGTACTGGTCGCTCGCGCTGCCCGACGTCGTGCGCAGCATGTCGGCGCAGGGCGGCCACCTGCTCGTCCGCACCGCGGGTGGCCTCGTCGCGCTGGGTTGAGCTGCGCGGGCCGCGACGCCGCGCAGGGGGCGCACCACGACGGCGATCATCGCCGACGCGGTCCGCACCGATCCGGACTGAGACGTGGGTGCCGCACCGCGGGGCTCCCGGGGTACAGTGTCGAGGTGCTCACGCGTACGCGACTCCTCCTTCGTCGCCGCGACGAGGCCTTCTAGGCCGGATCCTCGTCGCGGTGTTCGGTGTGCCGGCTGACGCTCGCCCCACAGCCACCCCCGCGAAGGATCCCCTCATGAGCTACGACACCGCCGCACCCCAGCAGCCCTCCGGCATGCGGGTGAACCGCTACATCCCCTACGCCGAGCAGTTCACTGTCGACCTCCCGGACCGCACGTGGCCCGCCAAGCGCGCCACGAAGGCCCCCCGCTGGTGCGCCGTCGACCTGCGGGACGGCAACCAGGCCCTGATCGAGCCGATGAACCCCGCCCGCAAGCTGCAGATGTTCGAGCTGCTGGTGCAGATGGGCTTCAAGGAGATCGAGGTCGGCTTCCCGTCGGCGTCGCAGACCGACTTCGACTTCGTGCGGATGCTCATCGAGGAAGACCGCATCCCCGCCGACGTCGTGATCCAGGTCCTCACGCAGTCGCGCGAGCACCTGATCGAGCGCACCTACGAGGCGATCGAGGGCGCCAAGCGCGTCATCGTCCACCTGTACAACTCCACCTCGACGCTCCAGCGCGAGGTCGTCTTCCGCACCGACGAGGACGGCGTCGTCGACATCGCGACGTCGGGTGCGCACCTGTGCAAGAAGTACGAGGAGACGGTCCCCGGGACCGAGGTCTACTACGAGTACTCGCCCGAGTCGTACACCGGGACCGAGCTCGAGTTCGCCGCACGCGTCTGCAACGCGGTCCTCGACGTCCTCGAGCCGACGCCCGAGCGCAAGGTCATCATCAACCTGCCGGCGACGGTCGAGATGGCGACCCCCAACGTCTACGCGGACTCGATCGAGTGGATGGGCCGCCACCTGCACCACCGCGAGAACGTCATCATCTCGCTGCACCCGCACAACGACCGTGGGACGGGTGTCGCGGCCGCCGAGCTCGGCTACCTCGCCGGCGCCGACCGCATCGAGGGCTGCCTGTTCGGCAACGGCGAGCGGACCGGCAACGTGTGCCTGGTGACCCTCGGGCTGAACCTGTTCAGCCAGGGTGTCGACCCGGAGCTGGACTTCTCCGACATCGGCCACATCCGCCGCACCGTCGAGGCGTGCACGCAGCTGCCCGTCGGCGAGCGCCACCCGTACGGGGGCGACCTGGTGTTCACGGCCTTCTCCGGCTCGCACCAGGACGCCATCAAGAAGGGCCTCGATGCGCTCGGGGTGCAGGCGGCAGCGGCCGGCACCTCGGTCGAGGACGTCGTGTGGGCCGTCCCGTACCTGCCGATCGACCCGAAGGACGTGGGGCGCAGCTACGAGGCGATCATCCGCGTGAACTCCCAGTCCGGGAAGGGCGGGATCTCCTACCTGCTCAAGTCCGAGCGTGACCTCGACCTGCCACGCCGGCTGCAGATCGAGTTCTCGCGGGTCGTCCAGGGGTTCACCGACGAGCACGGCTCGGAGGTCACGGCGGACGACCTGTGGCGGATCTTCAACGACGAGTACCTGCCTGCCGAGCCGGGTGGCCCGCTCTCCCCGTGGGGACGGCTGTCGTTGCGCGGGACGCGTTCCGCGAGCATCGAGGACGGCCCGGACACGATCTCGGTGGACCTCGTCGACAACGGCGAGCCGCGCACGATCGAGGGTACGGGCAACGGGCCCATCGCCGCGTTCATCAACGCTCTCGACGGGATCGGCGTGCACGTCCAGGTGCTCGACTACGCCGAGCACGCCCTGTCGTCCGGCGGGGACGCGACGGCGGCGGCGTACGTCGAGTGCGCGGTGGGCGACCAGACGCTGTGGGGCGTGGGCCTCGACCCGTCGATCACCACCGCGTCGCTCAAGGCCATCGTCTCGGCGGTCAACCGCGCGCTGCGCTGAGCTGCGAGTCGCCCCGCGCCGGTCAGCCACGACCGGCGCGGGGCGACCGCGCGCGTCGGTGCTGCGGGAGAGAATGGACGGGTGAGCCTCTACCGCGACGAGGCGATCGTCCTGCGCACCCAGAAGCTGGGGGAGGCCGACCGCATCGTCACCCTCCTGTCCCGGTCGCACGGCAAGGTGCGCGCCGTCGGCAAGGGTGTGCGCCGGACGTCCTCGCGCTTCGGCTCGCGGCTCGAGCCGTTCATGCACATCGACCTCCAGCTGAGCACGGGCCGCTCCCTCGACATCGTCACCCAGGTCGAGACCCTCAGCGCGTTCGGTCGCCCGGTGTGCGAGGACTACGCGCTGTACACGGCGGGCACGGTCATGCTCGAGACGGCCGACCGGCTCGTCGAGGCCGAGCACGAGCCGGCGCTCCAGCAGTACTGGCTGCTCATCGGCGCGGTGCGCTCGCTCGCGGTGCGTGAGCACGCCCCGGGGCTCGTCCTGGACTCCTACCTGATGCGGGCGCTCGCGATCGCGGGCTGGGCCCCGAGCTTCACCGACTGCGCACGGTGCGGCAGGCCGGGCCCGCACAGTGCGTTCGCCGTCGCGCAGGGCGGCGCGATGTGCAGCGGGTGCCGGCCGCCGGGAGCCACCGCGCCGGCCCGCGAGACGTTCGACCTGCTCGCGGCGCTGCTCTCGGGCGACTGGGCGGTCGCGGACGCGAGCGCCGAGCGTCACCGCCGCGAGGGCAGCGGGATCGTCGCGGCCTTCAGCCAGTTCTACCTCGAGCGCCAGCTGCGCTCGCTCCCGATGGTCGAGAGGATCTGATGCCGGTCCCACCCCCGCCGCACCCGAGCGGAGCGCGCCCGCCCGTGATCCCACGCTCGCTCGTCCCGAAGCACGTCGCCGTCGTCATGGACGGCAACGGGCGCTGGGCGAACGCACGCGGTCTCCCGCGCACCGCGGGTCATGCGGCGGGCGAGGCGTCGTTGCTCGACGTCGTCGCCGGGGCGATCGAGATCGGCGTCACGCACGTGTCCGCGTACGCGTTCTCCACCGAGAACTGGAAGCGTTCGCCCGAGGAGGTGCGCTTCCTCATGGGGTTCAACCGGGACGTGCTGCGGCGCCGACGCGACCTCATGGACTCGTGGGGGGTGCGGGTGCGCTGGGCCGGGCGACGCCCTCGGCTGTGGAAGTCGGTGATCGACGAGCTGGAGGAGGCCGAGCGGGTCACGGCCGGCAACGACACGTGCACGCTGACGATGTGCGTCAACTACGGCGGTCGGGCGGAGATCGCCGATGCCGCGAAGGCCATCGCGCGCGAGGTCGCCGCGGGCAGGCTCGACCCCGAGAAGGTCACCGAGAAGACTGTCGCGCGCTACCTCGACGAGCCCGAGCTGCCCGACGTCGACCTGTTCCTGCGGTCCTCGGGCGAGCAGCGGATCTCGAACTTCATGATCTGGCAGTCGGCGTACGCCGAGCTGGTGTTCCTCGACGAGCCGTGGCCCGACGTGGACCGTCGGCACCTGTGGCGCGCTGTCGAGGACTACGCGCACCGCGACCGCCGGTTCGGCCGGGCGATCGACAAGGCGGCGGGGGCGGACCTCACGACAGGCACGGCCACCGAGGGACCCGACCGCGGCAGGTGACGGCTGCGGTGGTCAGTCCGCCGCGCTGTCGGCGATCAGCACGTCGTCGGTGACGTCGGGGTGCGGGTCGCCCGTGGGCTGGGCGCGCCGCAGGAACGGCCGCAGGGTCGAGGCCACTCCGTAGACGAGGATCGCGAGGA
>DASVMA010000042.1:0-3688 GCA_036384595.1 Cellulomonas sp.
CCCGCACGGGGTCGCCCCGCAGGGCCCGGGCACGGTCGTGCCACATCGACCGCGTCACGGGCTCGTCGGTGTCGTCGGACCGGCCCGACGCGGCGACCAGGCCGGCGACGAGCGCCGCGAGCTCGACGTCGTCGGGTGCGCCGCGGACGACGCGCACGCGCGCGTGGCCGTCCTCGGCGGGCTCGGGTCCGTTCACTCGATGTCGTCCTCGTCGTCGTCGTCCGGCTCGAACTCGACGGGCACTCCGCGCGACGCGCCCCACTCGGTCACGTCGAAGCCGCGTTCGGTGAGACGGCGGGCGATCTCGGCGCCGCCGTCGTCCACGATGCCGAGCACCGAGTCCATCGACAGGTCCGAGGTGCCCGCAGGCGGCCCGACGACGAAGCCGAGGTGGAACGTGTCGAGCTCCTCCTCCTGCGGGGGCAGGTCGGCATCGGCGTCCGTGCCGTCGTCCCACGTCATGCCGGTCAGGTCCGAGTGCAGGCCGAGCCTGTCGTGCAGCACGTCGTACAGCTCGGCGTTGAGGTTCGACACGCGTGACTCGAGCGCGAGGATCCGTGGGTCCTCGTCGGCCTCGTGCGCACCGAACTCGGCCCGCACGCCGACGGCGGCGTCGATGTACTCGTGCAGGCTCGCGGAGAGCGCATCGACGACGCTGTGCAGGTCGCTCGGGTCGACCCCGTGCAGGGGCTCGGCCCCGTGCGCCGGGCTGTCCCCGTGCTCGCCGTGCTCGTCGTGGTCGTGGTCGTGGTCGCTCATGATGTCCTCACGCGTCGAGTCTGCCTCACAGCGGGATGTTGCCGTGCTTGCGGGGCACGGTCGTGGCGCGCTTCGTGCGCAGCAGGCGCAGCGCCCGCACGATCTCCCCGCGTGTGCGGGACGGCGCGATGACGGCGTCGACGTAGCCGCGCTCGGCGGCGTCCCACGGGTTGACGATGGCCTCCTCGTACTCGGCCGTGAGGCGCGCCCGCTCGGCATCCTCGTCGCCGCCCGCGTCGGCCACGGCCTTGAGCGCGCCGCGCTGCAGGATGTTCACCGCGCCACCCGCACCCATGACGGCGATCTGCGCGGTCGGCCAGGCGAGGTTGACGTCGGCTCCGAGCTGCTTGGAGCCCATGACGATGTACGCGCCGCCGTAGGCCTTGCGCGTGATGACTGTCACGAGCGGGACCGTCGCCTCCGCGTAGGCGTAGATGAGCTTCGCGCCGCGCCGGATGATGCCGTTCCACTCCTGGTCGGTGCCGGGCAGGAACCCGGGCACGTCGACGAACGTCAGGACCGGCAGGTTGAACGCGTCGCACGTCCGCACGAACCGCGCGGCCTTCTCGGCAGCGTTGATGTCGAGGGTCCCCGCCATCGCGAGCGGCTGGTTCGCCACGATCCCGACGGGGTGGCCCTCGACGTGCCCGAACCCGATCAGGATGTTCTGCGCGTACAGCGGCTGCACCTCGAGGAGCACGCCCTCGTCGAGGACGTGCTCGACGACGGTGCGCATGTCGTAGGGCTGGGAGTCGGAGTCCGGGACGAGCGTGTCGAGCTCCTCGTCCTCGGCCGTCACCCCGAGGTCCGACTCGTGCGCGTACGTCGGCGGGTCGGTGAGGTTGTTCGCGGGCAGGTAGGACAGCAGCGAGCGCACGTAGTCGAGCGCGTCGTTCTCGTCGGCCGCGAGGTAGTGCGCGACGCCCGACTTCGTGTTGTGCGTCGTGGCGCCGCCCAGCTCCTCGAAGCCGACGTCCTCGCCGGTGACGGCACGGATCACGTCGGGGCCGGTGATGAACATGTTGGACGTGCCGTCGGCCATGACGATGAAGTCGGTGAGGGCGGGGGAGTACACCGCGCCGCCCGCCGAGGGGCCGAGGATGAGGCTGATCTGCGGGATGACGCCCGACGCCGCGACGTTGCGCCGGAAGATCTCGGCGAACTGCGTGAGCCCGGCGACACCCTCCTGGATGCGTGCGCCGCCGCCGTCGCTGATGCCGATGAGCGGCACCCCGGTGCGCAGCGCGAGGTCCATGACCTTGGTGATCTTCTGGCCGTGCACCTCGCCGACGCTCCCGCCGAACACCGTGAAGTCCTGCGAGTAGATGGCGACGGGCCGCCCGTCGACCGTCCCGTGCCCGACGACGACCCCGTCGCCCGCGATCCGCTTCTTGTCGAGCCCGAAGTTGACGGAGCGGTGCTTGACGAACGCGTCGAGCTCGACGAACGAGTCCGGGTCGAGCAGGGCGTCGATCCGTTCCCGGGCGGTCTTCTTGCCGCGCGCGTGCTGCTTGATGGCAGCAGCAGCCTCGGCGGACGCAGCGGCCGCCTCGTGGCGGGTCGCGAGGTCGGCGAGCTTGTCGGCGGTCGTGCTGAGCCGGGGGCTCGGGTCTGCAGCGGGGGCGGCGGGGGCGGCCGGGACTGCAGCGGGGGTCGGGTCGGTCACCCTCCGAGGCTAGACGTCCGAACCGCCCGACAGGATGCCGACGGGCGACCGTGTCGTACGGGCGGGGTCGTCGGGTCCCGACAACGCCGGGCCGTGGGTCGCCACCGATGGAGTCTCGACCCGGTCCGCGGGAGGATGAGGACATGAGCGAACATGCATCGACCGGTGGTCGTGTCGGGGGTCTGGCCGAGGCGCGTCGGCCGCTGCGGGCGTCGGTCGTGAGATCGCTGCTCCTGGCGCCTGCGGGGCCGCTCGCACGGGTCGAGGTGCTGGACCGCGTGGGTTCGACGAACCGCGAGCTCATCCAGCGGCTGCACGCGGAGCCGAACGCGTGGCCCGCGCCGAGCATGCTGGTCGCCGACCACCAGGACGACGGCCAGGGCCGTGCCGGCCGGACGTGGGAGACGCCGCCACGCGCCGCCCTGACCGTGTCCTTCGCCCTGCAGCCCGACGGGCCGATCTCCTCGTTCGGCTGGATCCCGCTGCTCGCGGGCCTCGGCACCGTCACCGCGCTGCGCGCCACCGCGGGGGTGCAGGCGTCGCTCAAGTGGCCCAACGACCTCATGGTCCCCGCACCCGACGACACCGACCTGGACGGGTGGGGTCGCGTGCGCAAGGTCGGCGGGATCCTCAGCGAGCTCGTCGAGACCCCCGCGGGTCGGGTCGTCGTCGTCGGTATCGGGGTCAACGTGTCCCAGACCGTCGACGAGCTCCCCGTGCCGAGCGCGACCTCGCTCGCGCTGGCCGGCGCGCGCGAGGTCGACCGCGAGATCCTGCTCGTCGCCCTCGTCTCGGCGCTCGACGAGCTCATGGGCCGGTGGCGCGAGCACGACGGGGACGTGCACGCGTCCGGGCTGGCCGCCGAGGTGGACTCGGTGTGCTCGACCCTTCTGACCCGGGTCCGCGTCGAGCTGCCGGGCGGCGACGAGGTCACGGGCACCGCGCGACGGCTCGGTCCGGACGGCGCCCTCGTGGTGGTGGACGACGCCGGGACGGAGCTGCACGTGCGGGCAGGTGACGTGCATCACATCAGGGCGATGTGAACTACCCTCCAGGGGTGCCGACTGCCGCGGAGCCCGCTGCCTCGCCGCCTCCAGCCGAAGGACTCGCCGACGCCACGTCGACACCTGCGGGAGCGGCTGCCTCGACGCTCGCGGAGCTCGACGACGTGCTGCTCGGCGGCCCGCGCACGCTGACGCTGCGGGACCTCGCGAGCCGGATCGACGCCCCGCTCGACTTCGTGCGCCTGTACTGGCAGACGCT
>DASVMA010000043.1:0-2495 GCA_036384595.1 Cellulomonas sp.
ACCCGGCTGCGTTCCGCGGCCCGGCGCCCCCGAGCCACCACCCGCCGCGCCCTGCGCCGGTGACGTGTCACGCCGTACGCGGCGAGGCTGAGCAGCAGCACAACCAGCGCGACGGCCGCCCACGGGATCGCCCAGAGCTCCGTGCTGGCGCGCACCGTGCCCACGCCGGGGTCCTCGCCGGTCGCCGACGGCAGCCCCGTCGCCGAGACCGTCACGCTCTCACGCCCGAGCGGCCAGACGCCGGAGACGGTCGTCGTCACGCGGACCTCGCTGCCGGGCAGGAGCTCGTCGACGCGGTCACCACGCTGGGTGCGAGGCAGCAGCCCGACCGGCCCGGTGAGCCGCACGTCAGGCTGGACGGCCATCCGGACGTTGCCGGTGTTGCGCAGCGTGTACGAGACGTCGACCGTCCCGGCCCCCTGGCCGGCAGGGCCGCCCCCGCGGTGCGTCGCCCTCACGTCGGTGATGGCGAGCCCCGGACGAAGATCGCCGGTGACGCGGATGTAGACGCGCGCCACGACCCGCTGCTCGAGGTCGATGGCCGGCGTGTTGTCGCCCGACCTCCCCGTGGCGACGAGCGAGCCGACGAGTCCGCCGACGTGGTCGCCGGGCTGGGCGTTCACCGGGATCGTCAGGGAGAACGGGACCACGGTGTAGCCGATGCCCGCGTCCTTGGTCTGCGCCGGGACCTGCACGTTCCCGCCCGGGGCAGTGACGGCGATCCAGGAACCCGCGTCGGTCGGCGCCTGGTCGCGCGGCGGCACGCCGAGGCCTGTGCCGTCGGACATGACGACGTCGCCCGCGTAGAGCTGCAGCCCGATCGGGGAGTCGTCCTGGTTGAGGAGGGCGACGTGGTCGTAGATCACGGATCCCGGTGCGGCGGTGTAGCTCAGGTAGGGCCGGTCGTCCGGCCGCTCGACGCCCGCGGGCGCGATGCCGAACGACACGAGGTCCGGACCTGCAGCGGGCGCGGGGCTGCTCGACGGCGAGGACGCGGCCGACGGCGCTGGGGCGGGTGTCGCGGCGTGCGCAGGCACGACCGACAGTGCCGCGGTGAGCAGCGCGAGGCCGGCGACGGCGAGGTCCCTGCGGAGGTGGTCGAGCATCGTGAACGGCTCCCTGGATTCCCTGGGCTGAGATGGAGTTGGCGCGGTCGTGTGCTGCTGACCCTGAGCACGGGTTCGGGGAGGCGGGGCGCCAGGCGCCCCGCCTCCCCTTGTCACCGCGTCGGCCGAAGCCGAGAGGTCACGGGGTGGTGCTGTCGGTCAGACGGCGGTCAGCGTGACCGTCGCGGTGTACAGGCCGGGCGTCACCGAGGACGGGACCTTGTCGAGGCCGAACGTCCCGGCGATCTTCGCCGTGCCGATCGACTGGCCCGCGGCGTACGTGGCGAAGACCTTGGCCGTGGCCAGACCGTCGGTGAAGGGCGCGTGGTTGGTCAGGACGACGTTGGCCGCCTGCAGCGCGTTGCCGGAGACCTGCGTGGCCGCGAGGCCCGTGAGGCCCGCGTAGTTGCCACCGAAGGTGCTGCCCGCGGCGTTCGTGAAGCTGCCCGAGACGACCTTGGCCGTGAAGCCGAGGTTGCCGGAGCGGCTGTCCGTGATGACGATGTCGCCGAATGCCTTCGACGCGGAGTACGTCGAGCTGTTCGGGTCGAGCGTCGCCGTGCCCAGGGCGAGTGGCGCGGCCGGCGTGTACGGCGTCGTGATCGTGATCGCGCCGAGCGGGATGCTGACGGTGACGGTGCCGTCGGTGGCTGCGCCGACGAGCGTGTACGTCGCAGTCACAGCCGCCGAGGTCGAGTCGGTGTACGGCGCGGTGCCGACGAAGACTGCGACGAACGAGTGGTTCCCTGCACCGAGCAGGTTCGTGCTGAACGCACCGACGACGCCGGCGACGCAGGGCACGGAGCCGAGAACCGCGGCACCGTCCTTGTACGTGACCGTGCCGTTGGCTGCACCCGTGGATGCGGCGACCGCGGCGGTGAACGCCACGCTCTGGTAGGCGTCACCGGAGACCGGGGTGACCGTGAGCGTCGTGGTCGTGCTGCGTGCCGCGGCGGCCGTCACCGTCACGGCCTGGGCCGTAGACGTCGAGGTGCCGTAGGTCGCGCCACCGGTGTACACGGCCGTGACCGAGTGCGTGCCGACCGTCAGTGCCGACGTCGCGAACGTCGCGACGCCGCCGGAGAGAGGTGCCGAGCCGAGGGTCGTCGTGCCCTCGAGGAAGTTGACCGTCCCGGTCGCCGCGGCGGGCGCGACGGTCGCGGTGAACGTGACGGCCGTGCCGGCCTCGACCGAGGAGGCGGACGTGGCGAGCGTCGTCGTGCTCGCCGCCGTGATGGCCGGCGGGGCCGGGACGGACCAGGAGGTCAGGGTCAGGTTGTCCGGCGCCGTCATCGTGATGGGCGTCGAGAAGTACCCGAGCGCGGCACCGGCGGCGCTGAAGCAGGTGAACGTCAGCGGCAGCGGGACGTTGACCCCGCCGTTGGCCAC
>DASVMA010000044.1:0-8397 GCA_036384595.1 Cellulomonas sp.
AAGCGGATGGCAAAGAAGAAGCATCGCAAGCTGCTTCGCAAGACGCGTCACCAGCGTCGCAACAAGAAGTGACCTCACCGCTCTCGCGGTAGGCGGATTGCTCAGGCCCGGCAGATGCCGGGCCTGAGCCGCGTCCGGACCCGCATCGCGTCTACAACGATGTAATCTCGATCCAGCCATTGGCTGTCGCGGAGCGATTCGTGTTCCGGCCCCGGCCCGGGCACGGCTCTGGCACAGTAAGTGCGCGCAGGCCGTCGGACCCGCCACGGCGGTGCGACGGCGGTTCGACGGCGGACGTCAAGGACAGCGGAGAGGGCGGGAACGGTGAAGGCTCCGAGGCGAGCGGGCACGGCGACGATGCATGACGTCGCGGCGCTGGCGGGCGTCTCCGTCAAGACCGTCTCGAACGTCGTCAACGGCTACCAGTTCATCCGCCCGGCGACGCGGGCCAAGGTCGAGACGGCCATCGGCGAGCTCGGCTACCAGGTGAACATCACCGCGCGGAACCTGCGTCAGGGCCGCACCGGCATGATCGGGCTGGCCGTCCCGGAGCTGAGCCTGCCGTACTTCGCGGAGCTCGCCGACTCGGTGATCCGCGCTGCGGAGGCCGTCGGCCTGACCGTCCTCATCGAGCAGACCGGCGCGGTCCGCCACCGCGAGCTCGAGGTCCTCTCGGGCCAGCGTCGCCACCTCACCGACGGCCTGATCTTCTCGCCCCTGGACCTCGGCGAGCAGGACAAGGAGTCGTTCGACGTCGACTTCCCGATGGTGCTGCTCGGCGAGCGGATCTTCGGCGGCCCCGCAGACCACGTGACGATGAACAACGTCGACGGGTCACGCGCCGCGACCCAGCACCTCATCGACCTGGGCCGACGACGCATCGCGCTGATCGGCACCCACCCCGGCGAGACCATGGGCTCGGCCGCGCTGCGTGAGCGCGGCTACCGCCAGGCCCTCGAGGCCGCCGGCATCGAGTTCGACCCGGCGCTCCTCGGCGACGCCGGGCTGTGGCACCGTTCGACCGGTGCGGCGGCGATGACCCGGCTGCTCGACTCGGGCGTCGAGATGGACGCCGTGTTCGGCCTCAACGACGCGATGGCGCTCGGTGCGATGCACGTGCTGCACGACCGCCGGATCGACGCCCCCGGTCAGGTCGCCGTCATCGGTTTCGACGACATCGACGAGGCGAGCTACTCCTCTCCGCCGCTGACGTCGGTCGTCCCCGGCCGCGAGGAGATCGCGCAGACGGCCGTCAAGCTCCTCGTGGAGCAGATCGCGGCGGGTGGCGCCCGGCGCCCCGCGACCGAGGTCGTCGCGCAGTACTCGATCGCCGTCCGCGGCTCCACGGTGCCGCAGACCCGCTGACAGAATCGCGGCCTGCGCACCGGGTCAGGTGCGCAGACCGCGTCGCTGTGCGCTTCTCGCTACTTGATGCTGCCGAGCGAGAGCCCGCTCTGCCAGTACTTCTGCAGCGCGAGGAACGAGATGATCAACGGGATGATCGAGATGAGCGACCCGGTGACCACGAGGTTCCAGAGCTGGGTGCCGGCCGCGCCGGACGTCGACTGCGCCTGCCAGGCGCCGAGCCCGACCGTCACCGGGAGCAGCTTGGTGTCGGAGAGCACCGCGAGCGGCAGGAAGTAGTTGTTCCACGTGCCGACGACCGACAGGAGCAGCACCGTGACGAGTGCCGGCTTGAGCAGCGGGAGCGCCACGGAGAAGAACGTGCGGACCTCGCCCGCACCGTCGACGCGCGCGGCGTCGAGCATCTCGTCCGGCACCGCGTCCTGCGTGTAGACCCGCATCAGGTAGACCCCGAACGGGTTGAGCAGCGACGGCAGGATGACGGCCCAGATCGTGTTCGTCAGGTGGAAGTGCGCCAGGAGGACGAACGTGGGGATCACCAGGGCGGTCAGCGGCACCATCACCGAGCCGAGCAGCATCGCGAAGAAGAAGTTGCGTCCGCGGAACTTGTACTTGGCGAACCCGTAGCCCGCCAGGACCGCGAGGATCGTCGCGCCGATGCCGCCGGTGAAGGCGTACAGGAACGAGTTGCCGAGCCAGCGCCAGTACAGGCCGCCGTTCTGCGTGAAGAGCTGCTTGATGTTCGTGACGAAGCTGAACGTGTCGTCGAACCACATCGGGCCGTGGGCCCCGGTGAACAGCCCGTTGATGTCCTTCGTGCTGGCGACGATCAGCCACCAGAGCGGGACCAGGAAGTATGCGGCGAGGATGATCAGCAGGACGTGCGACCACGGCTGGCGACGCCGCGTGGACCCGCGACGACCGTTCTGGCGGGGCGCCTCGCGCGTGGTCTCGTCGACGAGCAGGGCGGCCATCAGACGAGTCCGTTCTTCTTGCGGGTCATGAACAGGAACGCGTACGACCCGATGAACACGACGGCGCCGAGCGCGAACGAGATCGCCGACGCGTAGTTGAACTGCGAGTAGGAGAACGCGAGCGTGAACGCGTACATGTTGGGCGTGTACGACGCGTTGATCGACCCGGCCGCGACCGGTCGCAGGACCTGCGGCTCGGTGAAGAACTGCAGCGTGCCGATGAGCGCGAACACGAGGATCAGGATCAGCGCCGAGGAGATCATCGGGACCTTGATGCGCGTGGCGATCTGCCAGCCCTTCGCGCCGTCGATGCGGGCCGCCTCGTAGATCGAGGGGTCGATCCCCCGCAGGGCGGAGTAGATGATGATCATGTAGTAGCCGGCCCACTGCCAGGTGACGACGTTGATGAGCCCGCCGAAGACGTTCTGCGGGCTGAGCAGGAACGGTGCGTCGGCGCCGACGAGGCTGAACAGGGACTTGAGCGGCCCGAAGCGCGGGCTGTAGAGGAAGCCCCACATGAGGGCGCCGATGACGACCGGGACCGCGTACGGCACGAAGATCGCGAGCCGGGCGAAGCGCGAGAGCCGTGTCGTGAGGTTGTCGAGGACGAGCGCTGCGACGAGCGACACGAGCATCTGCAGCGGGATGAGGATGAGCGCGAAGCGCGCCACGAGCCACACACCCTGGAGGAACAGCGGGTCCGTGAAGGCCTGCTTGTAGTTGCCCAGGCCGGAGAAATGCGTGCCGGCGGCGAGCGTCTTCGTCTGCAGGCTCAACCAGAAGGCGTACCCGAGCGGGGCGACCAGGAACACCGCGAACACCACCGCGAACGGTGCGACGAAGGCCCAGCCGAACCGCTGGCGACGCCGGTCGTGCCCGGCGCGAGGATTGAGCGCGATCGCGGTGCGAGGCATCCGCTGGTCGGTCGGCAGCGCGGCGTGCGCGCCGGTCGCTGTGGGGTTGGTCATGGGTTCTCCCAGTGTCGAGGACGGGTCCGTCGCCGGGTCAGGTCGGCGTCCGACCTGACCCGGCGACGTCCCTGCGAGCTACTTGACCGCGAAGCCCTGAGCCTTGGCGTAGTCGACGACCGTCTTCTGGAGGTTGTCGATCGCGTCATCCGTCGACTTCGTCTTCTGCACGATCGCGGCGTTGGCCTCTTCGGTCAGCTTGTCGTAGGCGAAGTTCTGGAACGGGCTCCAGGTGAAGCCCTTGTAGCCCTGCGACGCCTTGAGGAAGACGTCCTGGTTGATCTTCTGGCCCCCGAAGAACGGGTACGCGAGGTTCGTGAAGTAGTCCGACTCGAGGATGGGCTTCCACAGCGGGAACAGCGCGCCCTTCTCGATGCCGACCTTCCACGCCGCCTCGGTGCCGAAGACCTCCTTCGCGACCGTGGCCGCGGCTGCCGGGTCCTTCGCCTGCGACGTGACCGCGAAGGTCGACCCGCCCCAGTTGATCTGGACCGGCGAGGACGCGTCCCACTGGGGGATCGGCGCGGCCTGCCAGACGGCTGTCGGGTCGGTGCCCGACAGCCCGGACAGGTAGCCCGGGCCCCACGCGGCAGCGAGGTAGACGGCGTAGCTGCCGTCGACCAGCTTCGTGTTGTAGTCCGTCGTGAACGCGTCGTCGGTGCCGACGAGGCCCTTGTCGACGAGGCCCTGCCAGTACTTCATGACGTCCTTGCTGCCCTGGTCGTTCAGCTTGATCGAGACGTCGGTCGGCTTGGCGGCGTCGTAGACGTACGGCGCCGACCCCTTCTGCGCGAAGAGCGCCTGCAGGTAGGCGCGCCCGTTCGTCGGGAAGTCGGTGAACAGCGCCTTGGAGCCGGAGTCGCGCATCTTCTGCGCGTCGGCAGCGAACTCGTCCCACGTGGTCGGGGGTGTCGTGATGCCGGCCTTGTCGAACAGGTCCTTGCGGTAGAGCATGCCCATCGGGCCGCCGTCGACGGGGATCGCGTAGACCGCGTCGCCGCTCGAGACGTCCTTCCAGACGCCGTCGGAGTAGTTCTTCTTGACGTCGGCCGCGCCGTACTTCGACAGGTCGACGAGCGCGTTGCGGATCGTGAAGCTCGACAGGACCTCGGTCTCGAGCATGACGACGTCGGGGGCGCCCGAGCCGGCCTCGACCGCGGTGCTGAACTTCGTGTACTCGTCGTTGCCCTGGCCCGCGTTGCTCCAGCAGATCTGGAGGTCCGTGTGCGAGTTGTTGAACAGGTCGACGACCTGCTCGAACGCCGGGTACCAGGCCCAGACCGTCACCTGCTTGGCGTCCGCGTGGACGATCTTGTTGGTGCACGAGCCGGAGCCTCCTGCGCCTGCGGCTGCGGTCGCGGCGCCTGATGTCCCGTCGGTGGCAGTGGTTCCGCCGCCGCCGCTCGAGCACGCGCCGAGCGCCAGGGCCAGCAGTCCGACGGCGGCTGTGCCGACGGCTAGGGATCTCTTCATCGATGATCTTCCTCTCGGTGATGTGCGGCGATGCACAGGTGCGGTCCTGCGGAGGAGCACGTCGGACGTGCGGTCTGCGGGAGGCCGAGAGCGATGCGGTGAACCGGGCGACGGCGCGTGCCGTCGGTGGTTCGTCAGCTTCGCCGGCGCCGGAGCGTCGACGACGGGATCGCCCTTGACCTCGTATCTACAACGTTGCACAACATGGCATGCCGCGCGCTTCGGGTCAAGCAACGATCGAGTAACGGACATCTCGGGGTGCCGGATCTCGGCTGGAGCGCGGGTGTTGACGCGGCCGGGGCCGGCAGGCATGATGCGTCTACAACGATGTAGAACCCGCGTTCAGGGAAGGGCCGATGGCCCGCGACTCGTCACCGCCGACAAGGAGCCCGCATGCTGCCCGTCTCGCTCACGCTCGACCCCGCGTTCCGTGTGGGGCCCGTCCGGCGCCGCACCTTCGGATCGTTCGTCGAGCACCTGGGCCGCTGCGTCTACACCGGCATCCACGACCCCGGGCACCCGACCGCCGACACGGACGGGTTCCGCGGCGACGTCATCGACCTCACACGCGAGCTCGGCATCTCGACCGTGCGCTACCCGGGCGGCAACTTCGTCTCCGGGTACCGGTGGGAGGACGGCGTCGGGCCGCGAGCAGACCGGCCGACACGGCTCGACCTCGCGTGGCACTCGTCCGACCCGAACCTCGTCGGCGTCGACGAGTTCATGCGCTGGTCGGCCAAGGCCGGCACCGAGCCGATGATGGCCGTCAACCTCGGGACGCGCGGCGTCCAGGAGGCCCTCGACCTGCTCGAGTACTGCAACGTGCGCGGCGGCACCCGCCTGTCCGACCTGCGTCGCGCCAACGGCGCCGTCGCCCCGCACGACGTCCGGATGTGGTGCCTCGGGAACGAGATGGACGGGCCGTGGCAGATCGGTCACAAGACGGCCTACGAGTACGGGCGGCTCGCGGCCGAGACGGCGCGCGCGATGCGCATGATCGACCCGGACCTCGAGCTGGTCGCGTGCGGCTCGTCCGGCCGGCACATGCCGACGTTCGGCGAGTGGGAGCGCATCGTGCTCGGCGAGACGTACGAGCACGTCGACTACATCTCGGCCCACGCGTACTACTGGGAGGAGGACGGCGACCTCGGCTCGTTCCTCGCGTCGTCCGTCGACATGGACCAGTTCGTCGAGTCGGTCACCGCGACCGCCGACGCGGTGCGGTCGGCCCAGCGCGCCTCCAAGCGCATCCACATCTCGTTCGACGAGTGGAACGTCTGGTACCAGCAGCGTGCCGAGTCGAAGCCGCCGACGGGCCATGACTGGCCCGTCGCACCCGTCCTGCTCGAGGACCGGTACAACGTCGCCGACGCCGTCGTCGTCGGCAACCTGCTCATCTCGTTGCTGCGTCACACGGATCGTGTGCACTCCGCGAGCCTCGCGCAGCTCGTCAACGTCATCGCGCCGATCATGACCGAGCCCGGTGGGCGGTCCTGGCGGCAGACGACGTTCCACCCGTTCGCGCAGGCCTCGCAGCACGCCGTCGGGGACGTCCTCCAGGTCGCCATCGACGCGCCGACGTACGAGACCGCCAAGTTCGGCGCGGTCCCCATCGTCGACGCAGTCGCGACGTGGGACGCCGAGAGCGGGGCCGTCGCGCTGTTCGCGGTCAACCGCTCCCTCACCGAGACGGTCGAGCTCAACGTCGACGTGCGGTCGCTGCCCGGTCTCGCCCGCGTGGTGGCGGCCACGTCGCTCGCGAACCCTGACCACACGTGGGCCGCGACGGCCGACGACGCGACCTCGGTGCTCCCGCGGCCCAACGCGACCGCCGCGGTCGTCGACGGTCGGCTGACGGTCCAGGTGCCCCCGGTGTCGTGGAACGTCGTCCGGCTGGGCGGCTGACCGCGTGCGTGCACCGCTCGTCTCGAGACGCGTCGCGCTCGTCGTCGTGGTGGCCGTCCTGGCGGCCGCCGGGGGAGGCTTCTGGTGGCGGTCCTCGGGCGGCCCCGGCTCGGCGGACGCCGCTGCGACGGCGTTCGAGCTGTCGGGCGACCTCCGTGCGCACGACCCGGCGATCGTCGCGGGCGCCGACGGCCGGCCCTGGTACGTGTTCTCGACGGGCGACGCGAGCGTCGCCAAGGGTGCGATCCAGATCCGGACGTCGCCCGACGGGCACGCGTGGACGACCGCCGGCACCGTCTGGGACGCCGCGAGTGAGCCGTCCTGGGTGCGTGCCGCGGTGCCGGGTGTGACGAACTTCTGGGCGCCCGACGTGCATCTGCACGACGGCACGTACTACCTGTACTACGCGGCGTCCTCGTTCGGTTCCAACCGCTCGGTCATCGGGCTGCTCACCAACACGACCCTCGACGCCGCAGACCCCGCGTACGCGTGGGTCGACCGTGGCGAGGTCTGGCGCTCGACCCCCGGGTCGACCGACTACAACGCGATCGACCCGGGCATCGTCGAGGACGCCGACGGGACGCCCTGGATGGCCTTCGGGTCGTTCTGGGGTGGCATCCAGATGATCAGGCTCGAGTGGCCGAGCGGTCTACCCGCCGACCGATCGGCGCCCCCGGTCCACCTCGCGTCCCACATCGTGCCGCCGAACGCGATCGAGGCGCCGACGATCGTGCGGCACGACGGCTGGTTCTACCTGTTCGTCTCCCGCGACCTGTGCTGCCGCGCGAGTGCCTCGACCTACAACATGGTGGTCGGCCGCTCGCGGGCGGTCACCGGGCCGTACGTGGACCGGTCGGGCGTGGACATGGCCGCCGACGGCGGGGAGCGCCTGCTCTCGACGCGTGGCGACATGGTCGGCCCCGGCGGCGAGTCGTACTCGAACGGGTATCTCGCGTTCCACTACTACGCGACGCACCTCGGCGGGGACTTCCAGCTGGCGATCCGCAAGCTCGCGTGGGACGCCGACGGCTGGCCCGTGCTGACCACGGCCGACGAGCAGGCCGCCACCTCGCGCTGACCGGCGCGGGCCGCCGTCGCAGCCCGCAGCGCGCCCCTCAGAGCGCGAGCTCGAGGACGAAGTCGTCCTCGAGCCGGTCGCCGACCTGGAAGTGCTTGGTGCCGACGCGCACGAACCCGGTCCGCCGGTAGAAGCCCTGGGCGCGCTCGTTGAGCTGGTTGACGCCGAGCCAGATCCCGCGGGCGCCCGTGCGTCGTGCGGCGTCGAGGCTCGCGGCCATGAGCGCGGACGCGACGCCCTGCCCGTGGTGGCCCGGCAGCACGTAGCACTTCGACAGCTCGACGGTCGGCCGGAGCGTGATCGCTGCCCGGACCTCGGCGTCGGCCGGCTCGCCCTCGACGAGCATCGTGTAGCCGATCGGCTCGGGCAGTGCGTCGTCGTGCGCCACGAGCAGCACTCGCGCGGGGTCGGTGAGGTACTCGGTGAACCGCTCGGGCGACAGCACCGCGTCGATGAACGCCTGCTGGTCCGCGGGTGTCGACCCGGGCGGGCAGGCGAGCGGGAACGTGACGGCCGCGAGCCAGGCGAGCTCGGTGGCGTCCTCGACCGTCGCGCGCCGCACCCGTTGACTCACGCCCGCGACCCTAGCGGGTGCGGGTGGGCCCGGGTGAGCGGGCACGGTTCAGAGCCGGGC
>DASVMA010000045.1:0-3232 GCA_036384595.1 Cellulomonas sp.
TGATCCGCGACGCATGGTCGGACTCCTGGTGACGGCACTGTGACGTGATGAACGTCCACAGCTGCCCTCCGTGGCACCAGTTGCATCGGCTGACCGGGCCTGGTCGTGAGGAGTCTGCTCACGACCAGGCTCGAGCGGTCCGTGTCAGGCCGCGATCCCCGCGGGCACCAGATCACGAAGCGATAACGATCTCCACAGAGGGCGATCGGGCAGCGGGCATGCGCACTCGTCGGCAGCGCGTCCCCACTAGGGTCGAGCGAACCTCCAGGCGGAGGGCGTGACGACGTCGTCGGGGGTCTGGTGTCCTGGTCCGTGCGGATCATGCTGCGCCGAGCGGTCGCGCAGCGCACGATCCTGGCGACCGTGCTCGCCGTGGCGGTGCTCGGCAGCACGCTCCTGGGCACCTTCGCCCTCCTGCTGACGTCGAGCGAGCAGCGCGCGCTCGAGGTCACGCTCACGAGGTCGCCGCAGTCGGCCACCGACCTCGAGATCCGCATGTCGGTGGGGCGCAACGAGCCCGGCGTCGCCATCGCGGCGGCGAGGGCCGCCCTGGCGCACGTCGCCGGCGACGTGCCGACGACGAGCAGCGAATGGGTCGCCTCACCGCCCTACCAGCTGCCCGCTGACGGCGGTGCGAGCGTGCCCCTCGGATACGTCGCGGCTGTGCCGGACGTCGCCTCCCTCGTCACCCTGCGGGCTGGCGTGTGGCCTGACACCGCCACCGACGCGGCCGGGCGCGTCGAGGTCGCGGTACCGAACGTCGCTGCGCAGCACTTCGGCTGGACCGTCGGGACGGAGGTGCCCCTCGTCAGCACGTCGACGCTCGCGCAGGCCGGTGCCGTCGTCGTCGGCGTGTACGACGTCACGAGCGACCGGACGCAGTGGAAGCGCGACCTGCTCGTCGGCGCGGGCGTCGACCCGGACTTCCCGGTCCCGGGGTCGTTCGGCTTCCTCCAGACCTCGGCGTACGGGCCGTTCGTCGCCGCCCCGGCCGCGCTGCTCGGTGGCCGTGTCGAGGTGACCAGCGCCGACATCGTCGTCCACCCCCAGATCGACGGCGTCTCCCACGCGGCGCTCGACGCACTGCGAGTGCGCCTGGACTCGGCCGATCGTGAGGTGGCCGTCGCGGTCGACCCGCACGTCACGAGCTCGATGTTCATGTCGGATCTCGCGGGGACGATCGACTCGGCCCGGGGCCAGCTCGCGGTGACGCGCGTCAGTCTCGTCGTCGTCGGCCTGATGCTCGCGGTCCTCGCGACCACCGTGCTGCTGCTCGCCGCACGGCTGCTCGCCGAGCGGCGTGCCACCGAGCAGTCGCTCATGGGCTCCCGCGGCGCGACCGGTCGCCAGGTCCTCGTCCTGGCCGGTCTCGAGGCCGTGCTCGTCGCGGGCCTCACGACGGCCGTGGCGCCAGTTCTCGCCCGGCTGCTGTACCGGCTGACGACCGCGCAGGACGTCTTCCGGCGCGCCGGCCTCGACAACGACCCGCACCTGCCGGGCGCCCTCTGGGCGATCTGCGCGGCGGCGTCCCTCGCGTTCGCGGGCGTGCTTCTCGGCCCGCTGCTGCGTCGGTCGACGAGCGTCGTGGACGCCGAGCAGCAGCAGGTGCGCCAGGACCGCCGGGGCGCGCTCACGCGGTCGGGCCTCGACCTCGCCCTCGTCGCGCTCGCCGGGGTCGCCTACTGGCAGCTGCGCGAGTACCAGTCGCCCGTGCTGACGAGCGGCGGGATCGACGTGGTGCTCGTCGCCGGGCCGGCGCTGTTCCTGCTCGCCGGCGCTGCCGTGGCCCTGCGTGCCCTGCCGCTGGTCGCCGCCGTCGCCGAGCGGCTCGCCGCCCGAAGCAGGCGACTGGTCCTGCCGCTCGCGGCGTGGGAGGTCGGTCGCCGACCCGGGCGGGCCTCCGGGGCCGTCCTGCTGCTGACCCTCGCGGTGGCCGTGGGGCTGTTCTCCCAGTCGTTCCTCGCGACCTGGCGCGCCTCCCAGACCGACCAGGCCGACGTGCAGGTCGGCACCGACGTGCGCATCGACCGCCTCGCGACCACCCCGCTCGAGCAGTCCGCTGCGGTCGGCGCGCTCCCGGGCGTGACGGGGCTCTCGCCCGTCGCCAGGCGCACGGTCGCTCTCGGTCAGGCTCCCGCGCCGGGCATGCTCGCGAGCGGGTCCACCAAGGTCGCGATGGTCGCTCTCGACGCTCGGACCGGAGCCGGCCTGGTTCGTGGGAGCGCTCCCGCCGGTCCCGACTGGAGCACGCTGCTCGCGTCCATCGCCCCGACCGACGTCGTCACCGGCGCCGAGCTCGCCGGCACGCCGACCGCGCTGCGGCTGTCCGTGACTGCGGCCGCGCTGCCCACGGCGCCCACCGTGCGGCTCCTCGAGAGCGTCGTCGTGCAGGACGCGCACGGGCTGCGCGTGACCCTCCGCCTCCCCACGCTCCCGGTCGACGGTCTCCCCCACGAGGTGACGGTCCCGCTCACGACGACGCCGGGCGCCACGCTCGCCGCTCCCGTCTCGGTCGTCGGCTTCCTGTCCCAGCTCATCGACCAGCCCGACCCGGCGGCCGCCTCGACCACGCCGCTCCCCGACCGGATGAAGGTCCGCGTCAGCGTCGCCGACCTGCGCTCCGTCGAGGGTGACGTCGAGACGGCGTCGTCGTTCGAGCCATCGGCCTGGCAGGCACGGTCACTCGGCTCGCGCTGGCGGCCGTCCACGCTGGTCGAGGTGACGACGGGCGACGACCGCGGGCTCACCACCCGCAGCGACATCGAGAGCGGCGACGTCCTGAGCGGCACTGCCGGCCTCACGATGACGTCGTTCGCGCGGGCGTCCGCGCTACGCGTCATCGCGTCGGACGCCCTCCTCGACAAGCTCGCCATGCAGGTCGGCGACCGGATCCTCGTCGACGTCGGCGGGAGCTCCGTCAGTGCGGAGATCGCCGCCCATGTGCCGTACCTGCCGTCCATGCCTCGCGGTGTCGGATTTCTCGTCGACCGTGACCTCCTCACCCGGTCGCTCCTGACCGCCGCTTGGACCGACCCGCTGCTTGACGAGTGGTGGCTCGGCGCCGGTGCCGACGCGGCCTCCACGCTGACGAGCACGGCGCGCACGCGGCTCGCCGCCAACGCGACGAGCCGGTACGAGCTCGGCGCATCGCTCACCGACGGTCCGCTGCGGATCGGGGTCCAGGCGGCACTGTGGACCGCCACGGCCGCGTCGCTCCTGCTCGCCGTCGCCG
>DASVMA010000046.1:0-10441 GCA_036384595.1 Cellulomonas sp.
GTGCGGGATGCAGAACGTCTTGTGCAGGTTGAGGTGCGAGACGTCGCCGCCGAACTCACCCGGCCGGGCCAGCCCGACGAGCGCGTTGAGGTTGGCGCCGTCGATGTAGACCTGGCCGCCGACCTCGTGGACGAGGCTGCACACCGTGCGGACGTCAGCCTCGAAGACCCCGTGGGTCGACGGGTACGTGATCATGATCGCCGCGGTGCGCGGGCCGTGCTCCGCGAGCTTGGCGCGCAGGTCGGCGAGGTCGATCGAGCCGTCGTCGGCCGTCGCGACGACGACGACGCGCAGCCCGGCGAGCGCCGCCGACGCCGCGTTCGTGCCGTGGGCCGACGCCGGGATCAGGCAGACGTCCCGGACCGGCGCACCCTCGGCGCGGTTCGCCGCGTGGTACCCGCGGATTGCCAGCAGCCCGGCGAACTCGCCCTGCGACCCCGCGTTGGGCTGGACCGAGACGCCCGCGTAGCCCGTGATCTCCGCGAGCCAGCCCGACAGGCTCTCGATCAGCTCGGTGTACCCGGCGGCCTGCTCGCGCGGCACGTACGGGTGGATCGACGCGAACTCGGGCCAGGTCATGGCCTCCATCTCGGCTGTCGCGTTGAGCTTCATGGTGCACGAGCCGAGCGGGATCATCGTGCGGTCGAGCGCGAGGTCCTTGTCGGAGAGGCGGCGCAGGTAGCGCAGCATCGCGGTCTCCGACCGGTACCGGTGGAAGACGGGGTGCGTCAGGAACTCGGACGTGCGCCGCAGCCGCGACGGCAGGTCGAGCGCGGGGTTCGGGTCACCCACCGAGACCCGCGGAGCGCCGGCCGCGACGAACGCGGCGACGACCGCCGCGAGGTGCTCGGGCGTCGTCGTCTCGTCGCACGCGACCTGGACGTGGTCGGCGTCAGGTGCCCAGAGGTTGATGCCGCGCGCAGCGGCTGCGGCCACGACCACGTCGGCCCGACCGGGCACGACGGTGCGGACGGTGTCGAAGAACGCGTCGTGCTCGACGACGACGTCCACGGCGCGCAGGTCCTTCGCGAGCGCCACGGCCCTGCGGTGCACCCGCTCCGCGATCGCCCGCAGGCCGTCGGGCCCGTGGTAGACCGCGTACATCGACGCGCCGATCGCGAGCAGCGCCTGCGCCGTGCAGATGTTGCTCGTGGCCTTCTCGCGACGGATGTGCTGCTCACGGGTCGCGAGCGCGAGCCGGTAGGCCGGGGCGCCGTCCACGTCGACCGAGACGCCGACGAGCCGACCCGGGATCATCCGCTCGAGGCCGGTCCGCACCGCCATGTACGCCGCGTGCGGCCCGCCGTAGAACAGCGGCACCCCGAACCGCTGCGCCGAGCCGACCGCGACGTCCGCCCCGAGCTCCCCGGGGGGAGTCAGCACCGTGAGCGAGAGCAGGTCCGCGGCGACGGTCACGAGCGCGCCGGCCGCCTTGGCCGCGGCGATCAGGGGAGCGAGGTCGCGGACGACCCCGGACGCGCCGGGTGCCTGCAGGACGACGCCGACGATCCCGCCGGGGCCGACGTCGGGCAGGCCCGCGCTCAGGTCCGCGACGACGACGGGGTGGCCGATCGCCTCGGCGCGCCCGCGCGTGACCGCGATGGTCTGGGGCAGGCACTCCGAGTCGAGCACGACGACGCCGTCGGGACGGCCCTTGACGGCCCGCCGCATGAGGGCGACGGCCTCCGCGACCGCGGTCGCCTCGTCGAGCAGCGACGCGTTCGCGACCGGGAGCGCCGTGAGGTCGGCGATGACCGTCTGGAAGTTCAGCAGCGCCTCGAGGCGGCCCTGGGAGATCTCCGGCTGGTACGGCGTGTAGGCCGTGTACCAGGCGGGGGACTCGAGCAGGTTCCGGCGGATGACCGGTGGCGTGATCGTGTCCGAGTAGCCCTGGCCGATCATCTGCGTCATGACCGTGTTCTTGGCGGCGATCACCCGCAGCGCCGCGAGCACCTCGGACTCGCTACGGGCCACGGGCAGGTCGAGCGGACGCTCCGTGCGGATCGACGCGGGGACGGCCGCGTCGATGAGCGCGTCGATGGAGTCGTAGCCGAGCCGGTCCAGCATCGCGGCCGTGTCACGCGAGCGTGGGCCGATGTGCCGGTCCGCGAAGTCCCGTGCGGCGTCGGTCCGGTGGGACAGCTCGAGCGTGCTGAGGTGCGTCACGGCCGTCTGGCCGAGCGTCGGCGTCAGGTCGAGCGTTACGGTCGGGTCGAGCTCGGTCACGTGGGCCTCCGGGAGTCGTCCGGCGGGCACCGGGACGGACGGGTGGCCTCCCCGTTCTGTCATCCGCCGGCCCGAGGGCATGCGACCTGAGAGTTTTGCCGGTCCGCCATGAGCCCTTGTGGGGCCCCGGGGCGCGCCGGCTTGCACCGTCGGTGGGCCGTCCGTTGCCGGCGACCGCTTTCCAGAGTTGCCTCGCCGTGGCGGTACGGGGGCCTGAGAGTTTCCCGGGGAGGGCTTGCTCCTTCGGCGCCTCGCCGTGGAACGGGAGGACTCTCCCGCCGCGGTTCGAGCAGCGTGTTCAGTTGGACTGCGCCGCCAGCGTACCCGGCAGCGCGCCGGCCCACTGCTCGACGTCCAGCGTCAGATCCCGACGATCACGGTCGCCGTCATCGCCGCACCCTGGTCACGGGCCTGCGCGATGACGGCGGTGACGTCCGCGAGCGATCCCTCGACGAGCACCGGCTGACCGGCCGACGCGTCGCCCGACCAGCGCACGTCGGCGTCGTCGGGCGGCGTGAACCCGACGCCGTCGGGCATGCGCACGACGCCCGCGGCACGTACGGCCGGGTCGTCGGCCGAGCGCACCTCGACCGAGCGGATCACCGAGAGGCGTTCGACGGTCCGGATGAGCAGCTGCTGGCGCCGGGCGCTCGCGCGGAACGTGACGGCGATCGTGCCGGCGTCGCCGTCGACCGCGCCGGTCGCCAGCGACTCGAAACTGACGCCGCGGGTCGAGAACACGCTGGTCAGCGCCGTGAGGGTGCCCGGACGGTCGGTGCCGCGCACGAGCGCGACCCACCGCTCACCGCCGTTCATGCGGCCGCCCCCGGTCGGCCGAGGTCCCACGGCGCGAGGGTCGCGTCGATGCGGTCGCGGCACTGCAGGAGCAGCTCGGCCTCGTCGGGGGCGGGCTCGTCGAGCAGCACGCGCGTCCACCCCTCAGGCCCGAGCACGACGGGCACGCCGAGGACGCCGTCGAGCCGGTGACCGGCCACGCTGACCTCGCCGGCGAGCGCGACCTGCCCGGCGACGACGATCTCGCGGCCGTCGAGCAGCGTGTCCACGAGCTCGACGGTCGCGTTCGCGGTGCCGGCCGCGGTCTTCGAGCCGCTCTGGTGCGTCATCCAGGGCCGGGCGACCGCGCGGAGGTCGGGCGGCCAGGTGTCGATGAGGTCGAAGGCCGCGCCCATGTCCTGCTCAGCGATCGCGAGCAGCCGGGCCTGCGCGTCGGCGAGCTCGGCGCCGAACGTCGCGAGCGTCCGGCCGCGGCGCAACCCGGCGATCGCCCGTCGACGCTCGTCGACGTCGAGCCCGCTGATCCGCACCGTCGACCACAGCGGCACGAGGTCCATGCCGTGCTGGCCCGCGACGAAGCCCCCGATGCGGTGCCGGCGCAGCCCGAGCGAGACCGCGATCTCGCGTCGGAACCGCAGGGTGTCGAGCCAGGCGCCCATCCCGATGACCCGGTGTCGCCCGAGCGCACGCGCCATGACGGCGACGCCCAGCTCGACCGGGTTGGACACCACGACGACGACCTCGTGCCCGGATCCGTGCACGGCGAGCGCGCGGGCGTAGGACTCGAAGACCGCGTAGTTGTCCGTGGCGAGCTGAGAACGGTCCGTCGAGCCGCCCGCGGTCGGCGGGGTCGTGCGGCCGGCCGCGACCACGATGACGTCCGCGACGACGTCGTCCGGGTCGAGCGCGACGTCGATCAGCGGCGCGTGCTCGTCGTACGCGTCCATGAGGTCCGCGCGCAGCCCGTACGTCGCGCGCGCCGAGGCGCCGCCGGGACGCCCGAGGAGCTGCAGGCGGGACGACGTCGGGAGCACGCGCCGCTCGATGAGCTGCGTGCAGACCTGTCGACCGATGTCACCCGTCGCTCCCAGCACCGCCACGTCCATGCCCTGACCGTACGGGCCCCACGTGTCGGCTGCGTTGCGGGCGGCAGCCTCAGCCGGCCGGGCCGCCCGCCGGCACCTCGTAGACGATCTCGAGACCGTCCTCGTCGTCCCACTGGTCGCCGACCTCGACGAACCCCTGCGCGAGCACGAGCCCGCGCGAGACGGCGTTGTCGGGGCTCACCGACGCGCGCACGACGCGGACGCCGGGCTCCGTTGCGGCCCGCGCGAGCATCCACCGCAAAGCCGCGCGCGCGTACCCGCGTCGGCGCTCGGCCGTGTCGATCGAGTAGCCGACCTCGACCATCCCGGCGTCGTCAGGCGGCCCGTGGAAGCCCGCTCGGCCGACGACGCGACCCGTCCGTTCGTCGACCACGACGCCCGTGACCCACGCGGCAGCCTCGGGGTCGTCGGTCACCTGACCCACCCGCATCTGCCACAGGTGCCGCGAGTCGGGCTCGACGAGGTACGGCGTCAGGCCGACGCTCACGTGCCGCTGCGCCTCGACGAGGTCACCCGAGGCGAGCGCGCGCAGCGCGGCAAGGTCGAGCTGCACGATGCGCACGGTCTGTTCGGGGGAGTCCACCACGGGGCTGATGCTCTCAGTCGGGACGGGCCGCGGTCGCACGCTTTCCGCTACCGTCCGGGAATGGCTTCAGGCGGAGTGGTCGTGGCGGTGAGCCGGAGCGCCGTGCACGGGTTCGCCAAGGTCAACCAGGATGTGGTCAGGCTCGCGGCCGGGGTCGGCGTCGAGGGGGACGTGCACTCGGGCGCGGCGGTGCAGCACATGTCCCGACGCGGACCGAACCCGCCACCGAACCTCCGCCAGGTCCACCTCATGCAGATCGAGCTGTTCGACGAGCTCGCCGGTCGCGGGTTCACGGTGGCCCCGGGCAACCTCGGCGAGAACGTGTCGACCCGCGGCCTCGACCTGCTCAGCCTGCCCGTCGGCACCCGCCTGCACCTCGGCGAGGCCGCCGTCGTCGAGCTCACCGGACTGCGCAACCCGTGCACGCAGATCGACGGCCACCAGGACGGCCTCATGCGGGCGGTCCTGGACCGTGACGCGGACGGCAACCTGATCCGCAAGGCCGGGGTCATGAGCGTCGTGCTGGTGAGCGGACTCGTCCGCCCGGACGACGCGATCGTGGTCGAGCTGCCCGACGCCCCGCACACCCCGCTGGCCCCCGTCTGACCTGTCAGCTGTGGCCGGCCTCCCTGGCCGATCCGGCGACGGGACCGACCCGACGAGTCAGAGCGTGCGCTGCCACGCCACGATTCGGTCGACCGCCTCGCTGACCACGTCGACCGACGACGCGAAGGACAGCCGCACCCACTTGTGGCCGTCGACCGAGTCGAAGTCCGTCCCGGGCGTGAGCGCGACGCCCGTCTCGGCCAGCAGCCGCGCGCACCACGTGACGGAGTCCAGGCCCGACCCGACGATGTCGGCGTACAGGTAGAACGCGCCGTCGGCCGGGGCCACGCGCATCCAGCCGAGCTCCGGCAGCCGCCCGAGCAGGAGCGAGCGCGCCGCGGCGTACTGCTCGACGTTCGCCTGCGCCGCCGCGTAGCCCTCGGGGCTGAACGCCGCGACACCCGCGTGCTGCGCGAGCGCGGGCGGGCAGAGCGCGACGTTGCTCGCGAGCGCGTCGATCGGGGTGATCAGGTCGTCGGGCAGCACGAGCCAGCCGAGCCGCCAGCCGGTCATCGCCCAGTACTTGGAGAACGAGTTCACGACGACCGCACCCCGGTCGAGGTACTGCGCAGCAGTCGACTGCTCCTGGCTGCCCGGGCCGCCGTACGTGATGCCGTGGTAGATCTCGTCGCTGATGAGCCGCACCTCGAACTCGGCGCACCAGCCCGCGAGACCGTCGAGCTCGCGAGGCGAGATCATCGTGCCGGTCGGGTTCGCGGGGCTCGCGACGACGACGCCGTCCAGGCCTCCCTCGACGTACGCGTCGGTCAGCTGCTCGAGCGTCGGCTGGTAGCGGGTCTCGGGCCCGCACGCGAGCTCGACGACCTCGCACCCGAGCGCGGTGAGGATGTTCTTGTAGGCCGGGTAGCCGGGCCTGGCCAGCGCGACCCGGTCGCCGGCGTCGAACGCGGCGAGGAACGCGAGCATGAACCCGCCCGACGAGCCCGTGGTCACGGCGATGCGCGCGGGGTCGATGTCGACGCCGTACCAGCGCCCGTAGTGCTCGGCGATCGCAGCCCGCAGCGGGGGAGCGCCCATCGACTCGGTGTACCCGAGGTCGCCGCTCGTGAGGAGGGTGATCGCGCGCTCGCGGACGACGTCGGATGCGCCCGACGACGGCTCCCCGGCGCACAGGTTGAGCACCGACTCGCCGGCGGCCCGGCGCGCGTTCGCGGCCGCCAGGACCTCCATGACGGCAAAGGGTGGGACGTGCGAGCGGCGTGAGACCTTCATGACCACATCCTCCCGCGCCGCTCGCACGTCACGCCGGTGTCACGCCGTCGCCGTCGTCTCGTCGACCACCGAGGCGCCCGCGGCGTCGGACTTGATGCGGTCGATCGCGCCCTGCGCCGAGGCCTTGGCCTTGTAGCCCTCGCTCGCCGCGAGGACGTTCCCGTTCGTGGCGACGATCCGGAACCGGAACTCCCCGGCCTTGTCCTTGTAGATCGTGAACTTCATCGTTCGCTCCACTCGACCGCGTCGGCTCTGCCGCCGACGGACAGCGCCAGTCTTGCGCTGTGTGCCCCCTCGCGCGCGGCGTCGTGCGGCGGGGCCTCGTGACGTCGTCCGGGTCAGTCCGGCGCGTTCGTCAGGACCTGGAACAGGATGTGGTCCTGCCATGCGCCGGCGATGTGCAGGTAGGCCGGGGCGACACCGAAGCGGACGAACCCCGTGCGTTCGAGAACGCGCTGCGACCGCACGTTGTGCCGCAGGGTCCCCGCCTGGATCCGGTGGAGCCCCAGCTCCTCGAAGGCGACCCGCTTCATGTCGTGCACCGCGGCAGTCGCGAGGCCGCGACCGTTGTGGGAGGCGCTCAGCCAGTAGCCGAGGCTGCACGACTGGAACGGTCCCCGGGTGATGCCGTTGAGCGTGATGCGCCCGACGACGTTCCCTGCGTCGTCGACGATCACGTGCGGAAGCGTCGAACCCTGCGCGTGCCCGTCGAGCGCGACCCGGATGACCTCGCGCTGGCCGTCGTCCGTGGCGTAGCCGTCGGGTCGGATCGGCTCCCAGGGGGCAAGGAACTCCCGGTTGTCCTGGAGGAGTTGCGCCATGACCGGGGCGTCGTCGAGGGTGACGAGACGGGTCGGCATCACGGCAGCACGATCGCGGAGCGCACGTGAGCGACGATCCCGTCCGCCGCGGCCTCGATCTCGTCGAGGCACGCCTCGAACTGCTCGGGCCCGCCGTACCAGGGGTCGTCGACGTCGAGGAGGTGCTCGGGTCCGCCGTCGGGCACGGGTGGTGCTGCCGGGTCGAACGCCCGGTACATCGCGATGCGGCCCGCAGCGTCGATGTCGCGCGCGAGCCGCCGCAGCGCCCGTGCGTGCGTGCTCGTCATCGCCAGCACGAGGTCGCGGGTGGGCAGGTCGGTGGCCCGGACCTGGCGGGCCGTTCGACGCGGGACGTCGTAGCCGCGGCCGGCCAGAGCGGTCCGGGCGCGCGGGTCGATCGGGTTGCCGTGCTCCTCGCTGCTGATCCCTGTCGAGTCCACGACCACCCGGTCGCCCAGCCCCGCCGACTCGAAGCGTGCCCGCAGCACGACCTCAGCCATGGGTGATCGGCAGATGTTGCCGGTGCAGACGGTCATGACGCGGTACGGGGTGCTCACCGGTCCATGATCGCGGACCAGCGCCACCGGGTCATCAGGCGAGCTCGAGCTCCGCCGCCACGTCGAGCAGCACGTCGAGGACCGCGGCGACCTCCGGGCCGGGTTCGCGCCGGGTCGCCCGGTGCCGTGCGACGAGGCGCCGCGACCCGAGGCCGGGCACCGTCACGATGCTCACGCCGGCCGGCACGTCGGCCTGCAGCGCGAGCGCCGGGAGCATCGCGACGCCCTGACCTGCAGCGACGAGCGCGAGGGCGACATCGAAGTCGTAGTACTGATGACGCGTCCGGATGCGCGTCCCGAGCGTCGCGGCGACCCGCCCGAGCGCGCGAGCCGCGGCGGTCCCTGGCTCGGATCCGACCCAGGTCGCGTCGCGGAGGTCGGCGAGCTGCGTCGGCGCCGCCACGGAGGACGGCAGGACGAGCCGCCACGGCTCCTCGAGGAGGACCGTGTCGCGCACGCCGCGCGGGACCGTCGCGTCGGAGTCCTCGTCGCGCTCCATGAGGACGATGTCGGCGTCACCGTCGCGCAGCCGGCGCAGCGACTCGGCCGGCTCGCGCTCCTCGACGGCGAGGTCGAGCCCGGGGTACCGCCCAGCGACGACGGCGAGCGCCGGCCCGACGACCGCGCGGATCGCCGTCTGGAACGCCGCGATCGTCACTCGGCCCGCGACCTCGCCGCCGAGGGTCGCGATGGCCTTGTGCGCGTCGACGAGCTCGGCCTCGATGCGCTCGGCGGACTCCGCGAAGATGCGTCCAGCGCGGGTCAGGGTCGCGCCGCGGGGTCCGCGGACGAGGACCTGGACACCCTCCTCGGCCTCGAGCCGGGTGATCTGCTGCGAGACCGCGGACGGTGTCACGTGCAGCAGGTCGGCCGCGGCGTTGACCCCGCCGGCCCGGTGCACGGCCAGCAATACGGCGAGTCTGCGCGGATCGGTCGGCATGAGGCGATGATACCGGCTCACATCAGTTTGGCTTACTACCTGGTTGACCTCAGTTCATTTGAGGTGAACGGCTGCGCGGAGCAGACTGGCTCCAGAGCCGCACCGGGCAACCCCGACCGACGGCCGTCGCTGTCCCGTCGTTCTCTGGAGCTTGCACGTGTACGCCCTCGTCACCGCCATCGGATGGATCGGCGCCGTCACCTGCGTCGGCGCCTACGGGCTCGTCTCACGCGGCACGTGGTCGGTGTCGTCCCGGCGCTTCCAGGTCGCCAACGTCGCCGCCGCGCTGATGATGTGCCTGGTGGCCGCGCGCGGGCACGTCTGGGCCTCGGTCGCCGCGAACCTCGTGTGGGCCGTGATCGGTGCCCGCACCATCGCGACCGTGATGCGAGCGCGTCGGGACCAGACAGACGCATCGTCGAGCTGCGCACGCACCAGCCGACCGGATGACCTGCGCGACGACGTGGACGACGGCCGACCCGTCGGGGCGCACGGTGCCCTGCGCGACGGCGCCTCGATCGAGCCGATCCGGGTCACCGTGCCGGTCCCGGAGCTCGAGCTGTCCGGGATGCGTTCGAGGTCAGTCGGTCTCGTCGCCTGAGCCAGCGATCGCCCGAAGGCACTCCAGCACGCGAGGAGCCGTCGAGGCGACAGGCCCGAACAGCTCCGGGGACGAGAGCTCGACCAGCGCCTGGGTGAGCATCTCCGCCGCCGTCGCCTCCATCGCGACGTCGTCGCGCCCGATGATCGCCTCCGCCCATGACTCCAGACCGTCAGCATCCAGCCCGCCGCGAGTGTGCGACTCCAGCGCCGAGACCACGTCGGTGACAGCCAGGACGGCGAGCTCCTCAGAGCTGTCCCAGGAGAACCGCTCCAGGTTCTTGATGCCGTCACCCACGGGAATCCGACGACGCAGCAGGTCATGCAGCGCGTCTACCCGCCGACGGTCTGCCTCGAGGCTGCGCGTTCGGTTCGAGGTCACCATTCGGTCAGGCGCTGCCGGATGGCGCCCTCCGCCTCCGCCAGGGACTCGTAGCTCACGACCAGTCCGAGCAGGTCAGCCGCGAGCGAGAATCCGTGCACGGACGACTCGACCTCGTCATAGGCGGCCCGGTCGATCGTGATGACCCCGGGGCGAGCGATCTGCGTCATGAGCGCTCGGGGGATCCACTCGATGAACTCCTCGGGAAGTCCAGGGACGAGGTCGTGCCTGAACGCGCCGGGGTACGTAGCGGCAGCCCCAAGCGGACGATCCTCCGAAACGTGCAGCACGACCTCCAGCAGCTGATTCGTTCCCGGACTCAGCGTTCCGCCGAGCATTGCCCGTTGCGGATGCCCGCTGATCCGCTGAAGGATCTCGACGAAGACGCGCCTTGTCGTGCTGATCGACTCGCCGTGCATCGCAACGCACTCTGTGTGCACGGCGTGTGACGTGTAACGAGCAAGGGAGTGGTCGAGCCCGCATGCCATGACTCGATGCCCCATCTCCACAATCATCGCGTCAACATCCTGCGACGTCCCGTCCCGCTCTCCCTGAGAGTTCCGGGGACTGTCCGGCTCAACGTCGGGTC